>RSAS01000188.1:8016-14562 GCA_003934145.1 Candidatus Viridilinea halotolerans
AAGAACAGGGAACAGAAGAACAGGGAACAGAAGAACAGGGAACGGAGGAACAGGGCGGTTTCAAGGGGCTAAACCTTAGCAGCGATCTGCTGGTGCTGGCTGAGGGTGCGGCCCTCGCCCAGAGCGATTGGCTCATTGCCACGCCCAGTAGCGCTCCGCCGCGTACCGTCGCACTGCTGCTCAGCGATCAACTCAGCTACGCGCCCGGCGGTCGTGTCCAGATCACGGGGCTTGTGCGCCAACGCACCGCCGCCAGCCTCGCCATGCCCGCCGCCGCCACCACTTGCCGCCTCCAACTGCGCACGCTCAACGACACGCTGCTTGGCCCTTCAACTACGTGTAGCATCAACCCCGCCACGGGCGCACTCACCGGCACGCTGCAACTTGCGCCGCGCCTCGATCCGGCCAGTTACCAGATCTTCGCCCAAATCGACGATGCCACCTTCAGCCTGCCGATCATCGTCGCTGCATCCGCGCCCAGCGACCTTACCCTCAGCGCCCTGGTCAGCGACGCCACTAGCCTCGAACTGCTGGTCAGCCGGGAGAATCTACCTGCTCCTGGGGTGCCTTTTTCCTGGCAATTACAGTTGAAGACCGTGGCGCCTCCTGCGCTCCCTCCCGATTTTTACACGACCACCGCATCACCATCTCCCGCTGTGAGCATCCAGGGTAGCAGCCTGAGCGACGAGGCTGGCCGCCTGCGTGTGGACATTCCGCCCGGCAGCAACGCGGCGGCGCACAGCTACCACTTCAGCGCCACCACTCCCGACGGCCCACTCAGCCTCAGCGGGCTACTCAGCGCGGGCGATCCGCATGTGGCCCTGCGCCCCGCCAGCCGCATCGTCGCCAGCGACCAGCGCAACAGCGTGGCGCTTCTTGTGCGCGACGGGTTGGGCCAACCCGTCGCCAACGCCCTGATCAACCTCGAAGTCTACCGCGTGGGCAGCAGTGGCCCGGCGCTCGTCAACCGCCGCCCGCGCAGCGACAGCAGCGGCCAAGCGAGCGTCGAGTTGGTGCAACTCAGCCCTGGGGCCTACGAAATGGTCGCCAGCGCCGGCGGAGCAACCACCCGCATGGGCCTCTGGGTCTACGGCGGCACCTTCAGCGCCTGGCCCACCAGTCGCCCCGACGGGCTCACCCTCGTCACCGACCGCGACCACTACGCGCCCGGCGAGGAGGCCTTGCTGCTGATCGCCAGCCCCGTGCGCAGCGGCACGCTGCTGCTCACCACGCGCAGCCACGGGCTGCCGATCAGCCAAGTGCGCCCCTTCAGTGCCGGGCAACTCATCCGCATTCCCATCACCCCGGACATGGCCCCCGGCTTGGTCATCAACGCCAGCATTGCCAGTGGCGACCAAGTGCGCAGCGGAACAATTACTATTTATGTCAACTTACCTATTCTTGCACCCACGCTCAATCTAACAAGCGCCGAGCGCGACCTGCTGCCCGGCGGCAGCACCACCCTAACGCTCACCACGAGCGGCGTGGCGCAAGCCCCGTTCAGCACAACGCTCCTCGCGCTTGCGCCCGCCAATGCGCCGCCCGACGGCGTAGCGGCGCAATTCGCCCCGCGCCCACCCGCGCCCGCGTGGGTAGCCACGCTCCCACCGACGGGCGGCAACAGCACCCCCGTGCCACCCGCGCCGCCCGTCGGCGGGCAGCAGGTTGGGGCGCATATCAATCTCAGCGCGGCGAGCGGTACGCCTATGCAGCAGAGCGGCAGCCTGCAACTGCCCGACGACGTTGGGAGTTGGCGCATCAGCGGCTACGCCCTTGGCGATCAACTCGTCAGCGCCAGCACCATACTCACCACCAGCCAACCGCTCCACTACCGCCTCAGCGCCCCCGCCTATCTCGCGCCCAGTGATCGTGCGCAGATCAGCCTCCAACTGCACAACACCAGTGCCACCAGCCGCACGGTAGCGATCAGCCTCAACGCCAACGGCATGCAACTCCAGCCCAGCCAACCCATCCCCAGCAGCCTCACGCTTGTGCCGGGGGCCACAGAGCAACTGCACTGGCAAGTTCGCCTGCAACCCGACGCGGCCAGCGGCCAGGTGCAACTACGCCTGCGTAGCGCGGGGCTAAACGAACACGAAAGCTACACCATCGCCCGCAGCGCACCAGCGGCCACCGGCAGCAGCAGCAGCACCAGCATCGGCAGCGGCCCGCTCAGCCTGAGCCTGCCCGCCAGTGGCGACCCCAGCGCCCCGCTGCAGATTGCCCTTGCGCCGGGCTACCGCGCCGCGCTCGCCGCACAAGCCGAGCAACTCGCCAACAAGCCCAACGCCTCGGTCGAGGCCCACGCCGCCCGTGCGATCATCGCCGCGCGGCTCGCCAGCGGACTCAGCGGCGCGGCGCGCGCTCCGTGGGAGGAGTTGGCGCACGCCAGCCTCGCCGCCCTCGACGCAGCGCAAAACAGCGACGGCGGCTGGGGTTGGTGGCCCAACAGCCCCTCGCAGCCCTTCACCAGCGCCTTCGCGCTCGAAGCGCAACTGACAGCCCGCGCCATCCTCAACGACCCGCGCCCGGCCAGCCTGCGCGCCAGCGCCTACATAGGGCGTGTTGCCGCCAGCAGCGAACCCGACACCCAAGCCTACATCGCCTACGTGCGCACCCGCGCCGGGCATGCCAACCCCCACATCGCCACCCTGAGCAGCAGCGATCTCGCCCCCGACGGCCTCGCCTTCCTCGCCATGAGCCTACCTGCGAGCCAAGCCGCGCCGCTGCGCACTCGCCTACTCGCCGCAAGCACCCCTGTGGAGGCCACGCTCCAATGGAGCAGCGACCTAGCGCGGGCAATGCCCCACACCCCCACCAGCCTCACCGCCGTCGCCATCCAAGCCATCCGCAGCGCCAACCCGGCGGCGACGCAACTCCCCGCCGCCGAACGCGCCCTCCTGGGCCAATGGGGACGCGACGGCTGGGGCAGCCCCTACGAAGCCGCCCGCGTCGCCCTAGCCATGCCCATGGGTAGCGCGGCACCCAGCGGCGGCCCCACCACCCTGCGCCTCAACAGCACCGATCTCTTCACCAGTGCCACCGCCATCACCACCACCCGCTACTTCACCATCGCCGCCAGCGTGCTAACCAAAGAGAACCAACTGCAGATCAGTGCCACAGGCAACAACCCCTACATGGTCGCCAGCGGCTACCCCCAGCAACCCAGCGCCGCGCCGGGCCAATACGCCCTTAGCCAAAGCCTCATTGACCCCACCAGCGGCAGCCCAATCAACCCCCAAACGCTCCAACTCGACCAAATCATCGCCATCCGCACCACCATCATCATCGCCCAAACCACCCCGCGCGCCAGCCTCAGCCTGCACCTCCCCGCCGGCCTCACACCATTGCCGCTATTATCGCTGGCCGATTGCCCATTGCCGCTGGCTGAACGCGACATTGATTATCCAGTCTGTTCAACAGGATTTGGCACCAGGCCTCTTCCCAGCCGTGCATTGCCCCCCTTTCACCTACGCGAGAGCAACACAAGCGGCCAAATTACCCTCGACCTCGCTCCCTTACCGCCAGGTATCTACAGCCACACCCTGCTCGCTCGCGCCAGCCACCGCGGCCACTACCACGCCCCCCCCAGCCTGCTCCACATCCCCTACAGCCACCGCGCCCCCCTCGCCACCGCAACCGGGATCGCGGTGGTGATACCGTAGGATATGCGCCCCAAACCCCCATTTTTGTTGCTTTTTGGCGGCTTTGTCGCCAAAAAAATAACAAAAATGAGGGTTTGGTTTGAAGAGTATTGGGACATGCGGGGCGGTGTGGAGAGGCGAACCCCCTCCACACCGCCCCTTTTGGTGCGTTGCGCTACCGGCTACCCCTGCCGTCGCTTCGTCTCATAACGCAGCATGCCCGCGATGCTCATCTGCGACCAACTGCGGGCCACGAGGCCAGCAGGGCCGTCGTCGGGGTAAGGCATCCAGCGCGCCGCAAGGCTGGCAATATCCGACTCACCATCGGCGATAGCACGATCAATCAGATCGACGAGGGCGTCAAGTTGCTCGCTGGCACGGCTGAGTTGGAAGGCGACATCATCGTGGGGGCCGTGGTGGGTCACGTAGATACGCGGCAGATTGAGGCTGCGCAGCATGGCGATAGTACTGCGGTGGGCCGCGAGGTCGTAGGCAGGCACCGGGGTCACCGGCAGAGCCAGTTCCCAGCGATCCATCGCGAGGCCCGCCGCATCGCCAATGAAGAGCCCGCCGCTCTTCAGATCGCGGTAGGAGAGATGGTCGGGCGAATGGCCGGGGGTGGCAATGGCTTCAAGAATGACATCGCGCCCCAAGTCGAGCCGCATTTCTTCGGCGGGGCGCATACGCTCTTCAGGGATGGGCTTCACATCGCCATGGAGCGGCCACGCCTCTTCACCCACCGCCCGGCGCACACTAACCATGAGCTTGGCAGGGTCAACGAGGTGGGGGGCACTCATGCTGTGGATGTGGACACTGGCACGGGGCAAAGCAGCCGCAAGGTAGCCGGCCCCCCCCGCGTGATCCATGTGAACGTGGGTGCAGATGATGTGGTCAACCGCTTCGGGCTGAATGCCAAGTTTTTCTAACCCAGCGAGGGTATGGGGTACCGTCAGCGCGGTACCAGTCTCGATCAGGGCGATGCTCTCGCCGCGCACTACGTAGGTGACGCCGATGCCAGGGAGTCCGAGGAGATTGTGGTCAATGGCGGTGATGTGAGCGTCTACGGGCAGCAGTTCCACGCGGTTGGTTCCTTTCGGTAGTTTAGGTTTTGGCTTACAGGTAGAGAAATTGCTTGGGGCTTCGCCCCCAAACCCCCGCCCGAAGGGAGCGATTCTTCGGGGGCGAAGCCCCAAACTCCCGCCGGTAGTAGTATCGCGTTTTCGGCTATCGGCTCTCGGCTCTCACTCGTCATCGCCTCGGCTGCTGCGACGACGACGACGACGGGGGGCTGGTGGTGGTTCCGGCGGGGAGGCTGGCGGCTCATTTGCAGCGGGGGGTGCCTTGGGGCCACGTTCGGCACGCAAGGGCGATTCAGGTGGCGACGAGGTTTGGCGGGGCTTGCTGCGTCCTTCGCTTGGGCGTGGGGGGCGTTGTTTGTCGGGCAAAGGGGGAGAACTCGCACCGAGGAATTCATCACGATCTTCCAACAACTCCAGATCCTCGTCCAGAAGATCGTAGTGATCGATCTCGTCACGCAGTTTACGCCGCTCCCCGCGCTCATTGGTGCGCGCACTGCGCGCAGCCGGCGTGATCCCCTCGTTATTGCGCATTTGCGCTGTCGCTGCCACTTGATGGGTCGCAAGCTCAAGCTGGTTCAGGTCATAGGTCTCTTGCATGCCACTACTGGCCAGTTGTACCACGAGCTGCTGCTTGAGGATGTGTTGGCCTACCACCTCACCGGGGCCGTCGGGCGTCTGTACCCACGTCCCCTTGCGCGGCAGATCGGCGCGCATGGTGAGGTACTGTTCATGTTCGTAGGAGAGGCAACAGAGCAAGCGTCCACACACACCACTGATCTTAGTTGGATTTAAGGGTAAATCTTGATCTTTTGCCATCTTAATACTCACCCGTGCATAGTCGGGTAAAAAAGATGCGCAGCAGAGGACACGCCCGCACGGGCCGATGCCGCCAAGCAACTTAGCTTCATCGCGCGGACCGATCTGTCGTAGCTCGATACGACTCTTAAAGGTACGTGCGAGATCACGCACAAGCAAGCGGAAATCTACGCGCTTCTCGGCGGTGAAGTAGAAGGTGAGGCGGGAACCATCGAAGCTATATTCAGCCTTGACGAGGCTCATGGGCAGCGCATGTTCGCGCACCTTCTCGGCGCAACGCGCCAACACCTCAGCGTGGCGCGCCTGCAACGCGTGCAAACGCTCAAAATCGTTCGCCTCAGCCCGGCGGACAAGCGGCTTCAGTTCACCCACAATCTCTTCATCACCAACTTCGCGCCGCTCGTGGGCGATTCGCACCAACTCAAAGCCACGTACCGTCTCGACGATCACATGATCGCCCACCACGACCTCAATATCGCCAGGGTCAAAGTAGTAGATTTTACCGCTATCTTTGAAACGAACTCCAATAACAATTGGCATAATTTTTAATTTCATAGGTCAGGGATGCGCGGGAACCAAGTTCCCGCGCATCCCTTCTCAAGCTAACGGAACGGGGGCTTCGCCCCCAAACCCCTGCCGGGCAGGGGAATTTTTCGGGGGCTTCGCCCCCAAACCCCTGCCGGACGGGGGGATTTTTCGGGGGCCATGCCCCCGAACCCCCGTTGCGCGGGTACGGAACGGGGGCTTCGCCCCCAAACCCCTGCCGGACGGGGGGATTTTTCGGGGGCGAAGCCCCCGAACCCCCGTTGCGCGGGTACGGAACGGGGGCTTCGCCCCCAAACCCCTGCCGGACGGGGGGATTTTTCGGGGGCCATGCCCCCGAACCCCCGTTGCGCGGGTACGGAACGGGGGCTTCGCCCCCAAACCCCTGCCGGACGGGGGGATTTTTCGGGGGCCATGCCCCCGAACCCCCGTTGCGCGGGTACGGAACGGGGGCTTCGCCCCCA
>RSAS01000694.1 GCA_003934145.1 Candidatus Viridilinea halotolerans
GCTGATGGCGTTCCCGTGCAGAAGAGCAGACCTGTGAGGTCTTATTTGAAACGTAAGGGATGCTTACTTTGCTCCACGCGGCACGCGCTTGTAGATCTCTGCTACGGTGAGGGCGCAGCCAATTGAGGCGAGTTGTACGCTCGCTGTAGCGTCGTTTGTTTCGGAGAAGAGCCATTGGTATGCGGAATAGCGCACAAAATGCTCAAGGTGAAACTGTTCCTGGGCGATCAGCAGATATTCGCGAAGGGAAGGGATGGTGCGATAATACTGGGCTTTTTTTCCCCGATCATAGTTCTCCGTAGAAGGCGAGAGAACCTCAATAATGATGGTTGGGTTGAGAAGAATATCTTGCACATCATCAGCATAGGCTACATCGCCACACACCACCATGACATCAGGGTAGGTGTAGAGATTATGCGCGGCGATCTGCAGGCGCATGTCACTGGGGAAGGTGGTACACTCCCGCTCGGCGATTTGGCGGTGCAGGCTGGCGATAAGGTTTGCGGTGATGATGTTGTGGGCTGCACTGGCCCCCGCCATGGCAACGATCACACCGTTGTCGTACTCATGCTTGGTGGTACTGGTACGCTCAAAGGCGAGGTACGCTTCGGCTGTGCAGGATTGTTGCGGTTGGGTGCTCATGAGAAGAATCCTTTCTCGTATTGGTTTAGGGTGTGACCAAAGTCTGTAGGGCTGCGCCCCACGCCCCGCCGAACGGCGGGAGGATGCGAGGGAACCAAGTTCCCTCGCGCACCCTTCCTAACGAGAACGTGGAGGGCTTTGCCCCCATTCGCATTAACTTTAGGGGCCTGCGGCCCCTAAAACCCCGCCAGAAGGGGAAATTTTTCGGGGGCCATGCCCCCGAACCCCCGCCAGCAGGCCCGCTAGGGGCTTAAGTTAATGCATATGGGCTTTGCCCCCCACACCACTCTTCAGTTCACAGATCCTCAAGACGCGCTTGCAACTTCGCCAGCGTGGCGTGTGCCATCGCGAGCCCTTCGCGCTCGCGGGCGACGACGTTGGCGGGCGCTTTGGCGGTGAAGCTGGTATTGGCCAGTTTGGCTTCGCGGCGTGCCACGTCGCTCATGACCGCTTCAAGCTCTTTGCCCACGCGGGCGCGTTCGGCGGCAAGGTCGATCAGGCCAGCCAGGGGCAGGTAGCATTCGATGCTGCCCAAGACAATGGTGGCGGCTTGACGCGGCTTTGCGCTCAGTTCGCCAACCACCTGCAGCGCATCGGCCTTGACACGGCCCAGACGGGCGATGAGCGGCGCTTGGGCTTGCAGCATCGCCGTCTGCGCACCGCCAACCAGCGTCGCGGTGACCCACTTGGCCGCCTCGACTTTGTACTCACTGCGGATGTTGCGGATGGCGACGATCAACTCTTGCACCAAGGTCCAGTCGCGTTCGGCGGCTTCGTCGAGGTAGCTAGAGGCAACGACGGGATAGGCGGCAAGCATCAGCGTGCGGGGGGCGTCGGGGTAGCGGCTGGCAAAGGGGCCGTCGGCCACGAGATACTGCCAAAGCTCCTCGGTGACGAAGGGCATAAAAGGATGCAACAAGCGCAACGCACCTTCAAGCACGCCGTAGAGCACGGCGCGGGTGGTCTGCTGCGCCGCCGCGTCGCCCTCCAATTGCACCTTGGCCAACTCGACATACCAATCGGCAAACTCGCCCCAGAGGAAATCGTGGATCTGGCGCCCAGCTTCGCCAAAATTGTAGCTCTCCATCAGCCGATCCACTTCGCTCGTCAGGCGGGCGTAGCGCGAGACAACCCAGCGGTCGGCGAGGCTGAGCGCTTCCAAGGGCTGATCAAAGATGGATGCACGCTGCCCCTCCAGTTTACCAATCACAAAACGGGTGATGTTCCAGAGCTTGTTGGCAAAATTGCGCGCCGCCTCGATGCGTTGCGGGTTGAGGTTGAGATCCTGGCCGGGCGTGCCGCTCGTCGCCAGCGTGTAGCGCAGCGCATCGGTGCCGTGGGCATCCATCACTTCCAACGGGTTGACCACGTTGCCATAGCTTTTCGACATCTTGCGCCCGTGTTCGTCGCGCACGAGGCCGTGCAAATAGATGGTATGGAAGGGCTCAACGCCAGTGAAATAGCAGCCCATCATCATCATGCGCGCCACCCAAAAGAAGAGGATGTCGTAGCCCGTCTCCATGACGCTACCGGGATAAAAAGTAGCCAGATCGGGCGTTGCATCGGGCCAGCCTAGCGTCGAAAAGGGCCACAACCCGGAACTGAACCACGTATCGAGCACATCGGGATCTTGGGTCGCCCCCTCCGGCGGCGCCTCATCGGGGCCGGGCACCACCATGGTGCCATCGGGCAGATACCAGACCGGAATGCGGTGGCCCCACCAGAGTTGGCGGCTGATGCACCAATCTTCGATATGCTCGATCCAGTGGAAATAGACCTTCTCGAAGCGTTCGGGAATGATGCGTGTACGCCCATCACGCACCGACGCCATGGCGAGATCGGCCATCGCCCGCGTGCGCACGAACCACTGCTCCGAGAGGAGCGGCTCGATCACCTCGCCACCGCGCTGGCTAATGCCCACGCTCATCGTGTGGGGCTCCGTCTTGACCAGCAGCCCCTCTTTTTCCAGATCGGCCAGGATCGCCTTGCGGGCGTCAAAACGGTCGAGGCCGGCATAGGGGCCACCGGCTTCGTTGAGCGTCGCATCGCGGTTGAGGATGTTGATCAGCGGCAATTGGTGGCGGCGGCCCACCTCATAATCGTTCTTATCGTGGGCGGGCGTAATTTTGACGGCACCGGAGCCAAAATCTTTATCCACATACGCATCGGCAATGATCGGAATCGCCCGGCCCAACGCAGGCAGATAGGCGTAACGCCCCACCAACGCGGCGTAGCGTTCGTCATCGGGCGCGACGGCGACGGCAGTATCACCCAGGATCGTCTCGGGGCGCGTGGTGGCCACCGTGATCCACTCCGTCACCCCGTCGGCCCAACGGCCCGAAGCCCACGCATGGCCACCGGGACCAAGCGCCTGATCAGCCTGGGGCGCATCCACCACCGGGTAGCGCACATACCAGATCGAGACATTGCGCTGCTCGTAGTCCACCTCAAGATCGCTCACCGCCGTCTGCAGATGGGGCGACCAATTGACCAGATAGGTGCCACGGTAGATCAACCCATCGTCATAGAGTTGCTTAAAGGCAGTATGAACGGCGCGCGAGAGGCCGGCATCGAGCGTAAAACGTTCGCGGGGCCAATCGCAACTCGCACCGAGGCGGCGCAACTGATTGGCGATCTCGCCGCCATACTTCGCCTTCCACGCCCATGTGCGGCGCAGAAACTCCTCGCGGCCCACGGCCTGGCGCGACGTGCCCTCGCTGCGCAGCAGGCGCTCGACCTGTGTTTGCGTAGCGATACCAGCGTGGTCGCTCCCAGGAATCCAAAGCGTCTGGTAGCCCTGCATGCGCCGCCAGCGGATCATGAGATCCTCGATGGTAACGAACATCGCGTGGCCCAAATGGAGTTCGCCGGTGACATTAGGAGGCGGAATGGCAATCACAAAAGGCGGCAGGGGCGCATCGGCGCGCGGGGCAAAGCAACCCTGCGCTTCCCACCATGTATAGAGACGGCGCTCAACCTGTTGATGCTCGTAGGCCTTCGTCATCTCGGCTGGGCGGCGTGGTGCAGGACTCGTCATGGGCAAAAACCTCATCGGTAGAATAACTTTCAGCCGGGTTATTATACCAAAAGGTGGTAGCATGGGATGTGAGGCTACGCCCTCATGCGCATGACGTTAAGGGGCCTGCGGCTTCTAGGCCCCCACGAAGGATGTTGCAGCCACCATGCGACGCGCCGCCAAAGCGTAACAAAAAAGCGCAAAGGCGGGTATAATAGAGCAAACGCCGGAGTGGCGAAATGGCAGACGCTACGGTCTTAAAAACCGTTGGGGGCAACCCCGTACGGGTTCGAATCCCGTCTTCGGCACCAGAGCTTTGTGGTGGGCAGCAAGCCCCTTCCTACGGGAAGGGGTTTTGTGTTGGTTAGGCTGGGTTGTGAGTAACGGTGTGAGTAGTGCGTGCATGGTGCTGAACGCGAAGTGATAGAAAAGTTCCAGCAACTCGATAGCGACGCACAGCAGCGGGTGCGGGAACTGATTGGGCCCGCAACGCCCGTGACCATACCAGCCGATGCAGTCGAATTTGATTGCGCAGCGTGGTTCAGCGCGGTGGATTCGTTGCGCCAGGAGATCCACTACGCTGCTGCTGAGTGGCTAAAGTCGCACGCCTAGTTCAGCGCGGTGGAGTCGTTGCGCCAGGAGATCCACGCCAGTCGTGGCACGCACGGCGGCACGCTCGATGTCGTTGGCATCCTGCGCGACCTGCGCGATGGCGATGATGAGTGATGGTCGTTATTGATGCGAACATCCTCATTGCCTTGATGGCGCACGCTTCCGCCTTGCCTCGGAGGCGTATCGCATCCGTCTCGCCTACCTGTTCGATCCGCTCCTCGCCGTCCATAGTTCCTTCGTCGATCCCCTGCCCCATAGTCTATGGCGAGATGCTTATGCGCCAGCCGCTGCGCTTCCTGCTCGTTGATGATCCTGGGGCTGGCAAGACGATTATGGCGGGCCTGCTGATCAAGGAGTTGGTGGTGCGTGGCGACGTGCAGCGTTGCCTGATCGTTTCGCCGGGCAGTCTGGTTGAGCAGTGGCAGGATGAGCTTCATGAGCGTTTCCATCTGCCCTTCGACATCCTTACCCATGAGGCGCTTGAGGCGGCGCGCACCGGGAATTGGTTTCAGAAGCATCCGCTCACGATCGCTCGGCTTGATACGCTCGCACGTAACGACGCCGTGCAGACCAAAATGGTAGTCTGGGCCGCGATGAACGTCGGCGCGTTCAGCAACGCTTTACCCAGCAACCCGAAGTGCAGGTGTTGATTGCGACCGATGCGGCGGGTGAAGGGATTAATCTTCAGCGTGCCCATCTGATGGTGAACTACGATCTACCCTGGAACCCGAATCGTCTCGAACAGCGCTTTGGGCGCATCTACCGCATTGGTCAGACCGAGGTCTGCCATCTCTGGAATCTGGTGGCCGATGAGACGCGTGAGGGTGAAGTCTATTTGCGCTTGCTCAAGAAGTTGGATGAAGAGCGCAAGGCGTTGCAGGGGCGGGTGTTTGATGTGCTCGGCAAGCTGAAATTTGCCGATCGCTCACTGCGCGATCTGCTGATCGAGGCGGTGCGTTACGGTGACCAGCCCGATGTGCGGGCGCGGCTCGCGCAGGTGGTTGATACGGCCCTCGACCGCCAGCAACTCACCGATCTGCTGGAGGAACGCGCCCTGGCCCACGACAGTATGGATGCGGCCCAGGTGCGGCAGATTCGCGAAGCAATGGAACAGGCCGAGGCGCGGCGACTCCAGCCCCATTTCATTGCCGAGTTCTTTCTCGAAGCGTTCAAGCGCCTAGTAGGAGAATATGAATTTCAACTATATCTTTGGGTTTATCAAAAGAGTACCTATGATACAATTGCTCGAAAGCATGTGTCGTAACCCCAGCGCTTTGCGGAGGCGATCAGGATGGACGTACCTATCACAACGCTCACCCCCTTATGGACCGGCGGTGTCGAAACCGGCAGGGTGGATCGTCTCCACGAAACGGGTATCCTTGGCAGCATGCGCTGGTGGATGGAGGCGCTAGTGCGTGGGATGGGTGGATATGTTTGTGACCCAACGACGCAAAAATGCCTTTATGACCCATCAAAGCCAGATAATGGCATTTGCGCTGTATGCCACGTTTTTGGCGCAACCGGTTGGCGCAGGCGCTTTCGGCTTGAAGTTGAAGATGATACGCAACCTGATCGTGGGGTGCAACCGCAAATACGTGCGCAACGCCAGTACAACAGAAATGGACGTGATCAAACTCCAACTTCGTGAACAATATCCTGATGAAGATTTCAGCTTAAAACCAAAAGAATGGCGTGAAAAGCGCAAGGCGACTAGTCGTGAGCAAGACCAATACAAAGCAGCCCGAGCGGATTTCTCAGACTATCAGACAGAACTGAGCGACTACCAACACCAAGTAGCTGACTGGGAAAAGGCTATGGCAGATGCTGCATCTCGGCAGCCAGAGCCTTCTGTTACCGAGCGCATGTTCAACACCTTGAGCGACTTGCAGAAACAGGCACAGCAGATAGCTGAGCAGTTGCGGAGTGGAGGTGAGGGATGAGTCAGTTGGAAATCCTTGCCCAACATCGTGATGCGCTCTTGCTGGCAGAAGCGATTGGCTGGCTGCATGACTATCGCAAGTGTTCAGATGAGCAACTGAAGGTGCAAGCGGCTAACAAAGCTCCTAAAGATCAAGCCCTACCTCGTAGTGAAGCAACTGATCCCAATAGTCTTTCCGGCAGGTATAACATTTTAACCAGCACAAACCTACAACTTCCTGTTCAATCAAATGCTCGTACTGTCACGAACCTGTTTGATGATAACACCTGGAGACAAGACCTCTTAGGTCTGTACCTCTCTCGCTGCCATAACACTGCTCACTTCGACAAACAAGACCCGGCTGGCGGAAAGCAGAGCTATCCTGGCATTCAGATCAGTTCTCCATTTGGGTTTGAAAGACCTGTTCTGAACGATCTAACCAGCAAGATGTGGGCATTGCCATGGGCTTCGCTCGCAACATATTCCAAAACTGAACGGCAGAACCTGTTTGTAGCCTTGCGTAACTTATTCCCGCAAGTCGGCGCAGATACGCGGCGACCGACCAATGAAGTTGATCTGTGGAGTTGGGGGCTGCTGGTTGGTGCGCTGTACAAAACAGCGCTGGCAGGTGCTCTCTTATCGGCTAGTACCCCGCCTGACGCGCAAAATTTGCATTGGCGTTTACTCAGTGTTCGAGTTGATGGACTGGGCTACTTGTTCAATGCTGCGCGTCTTCCTGATCTGCTTAGTAGACAAGAGTTGCTGCACGATGCTTTTGCACGGGTTTGCTCGTTGCTTGAAGAAACCTACCCATTGGCGAACGAGGTGTATCGGGATGAGCATGGCAGTCTCTATGTTGTGCCGGATCTCCCCGGACTGCTCGGCTTAACGAATAGCCAGGGGGTTCCACTGTCTCAGTTGATACTCCAGGAGTTTGCCAAAGCAACACTGAAGGGTCGTCAAGCATTACAATTGGGTGGTGAGATCACACCAGTGCTGGTGCTAGAACCGACGCCGTGGTGGGGCCAAGATCCGAATCGCAGTGGCAGTGACGAGCTACCAGCTATCAACGCGATGCTTTCGCCAGGCGTTCGCGCTCAAGCGGATGCCGAAGCTATCGAGGCGTTCTGGAACAGCCGGATCGATGCCATTTGCACGGTATGTGGATTGCGTCCACAAGGCCCAGCGAGGAAAGCCATCGAGCGCAATGTGTGTAATATCTGTGAGCAGCGCCGATTGGATCGTTCGCAAGCCTGGGCAAGTGAGCAGTCGCACGAAACGATCTGGATTGATGAGGTCGCTGATACTAATGGGCGACTGACGCTGATCGTTGGGCAATTCGATCTTGAGGGATGGCTGGAGGGACGCCTGCTCGACTCGCTTCTGGTGATTGCCCCTAACGAGGGAACGACAACAACCAAGACAGCTTCTTTTAGCCGCGTACAGCGCATCTGGCAAACCACCCGCCAGTTCTGGCGCGAGGTGCAAGCCTGGCTAGACACAACGCTGTCTGATGATCGCCGTCGGGTGCTGCTCTACCTTGATCAAGAACCAGACCTTGGTCCTTTCCATGTGTATGAACTCGATCTCGGCTCAACGTCACTGAGTGTGGTTTGGTATCCGCCCCAGGCCGATGGTAGCGGTGGCTACTTGATCTCAGCCGATAATCTCAATGCTGTTGCGCGGCGTCTTGGTGCAGAGCGACATATCCTTGAAGATGCTGTAATTGCTGCGATCTGGCTCGAAGATTACCTACAACAACAGTTCATGCAGCAAACCCGCCAACTTATCCTGCACAATCCTGAAGCGACGCCTGGGAAACGTCAGCAAAATCTGCTGGCTGGTCGGCGGCTGATCAGAACTGAGCATCAGGATACGGCATATTCGACCGCCATCCCCATCCTCGCCGAGCCACGTAGTTTTATGGCGCTGGTGCCTGCTAATCGTTCCCTCGACATTTTGCAGCAGATTAAACTCAAATACGAACGCGAGATGGGCAAGGTGCGTAATCGCTTGCCGTTGCAACTTAGCGCGGTCTATTTTTCGCGCCGGACGCCCCTGCGTGCTGCGCTCGATGCTGGCCAGGCGATGCTGAAACGGAAAACGATGACCACTGTCTGGAACGTCAGATCGGTGGTTCAAGGCTCTCTCCCGGCAGATACGTGCGATCCGGCCAAGGATCGTACAACGAAGCCTGGCCCTGGGAGAACCCATCACGCTTTCGCTATCGCTTCCTGAGTAGTTATGGCAGCACGGCGCTCAGTTACCCCCAACAGTCAGCGGCAAGCGGCTTGCTGCACGAGGTGGAGTTTCTTGCTCCGCATACCATTGATACGGGTGAACCAGTCTTTTTTGTCGGGTATGTCTTTGCCTCCGCTGGCTGTACCCTCCCCTGGCAAGCCGCGTTGCAACGCCTCCAAGTTGGTGGCGAACGTGGCTATGGCTGGGGTGATCTGGCGCTGATCGATTGTCAACCAATAGATGATGATTTTCGCTTGTTTGAACAGATCCGTTTTGATGGCAGGAGCGAGCGTCCAATCTTCCAGATCGAGGCTGGGCAATTCTTGCTGGCCCATGTGCTCGCGAACGGCACCGTCGCCGACGGCGAGATCGAGCCGCTGGTAGGTCGCGAATGGCATCACCACCCTGGGCAGCAGGTGACGCATTCTGGCATCTGTTTTGTTCCCGGAAGTAAGCTGGAACGAAATTCTACAGCACCCGCACATTTTGCAATCGGACGTTTTGGAGTTTGGAAACAAGATGTAACTGGTCAGTAGAAACGGTCTCACCCTATGCCCCCACCCGCAAACTCATCGAAGTTGCCCTCCCCCTCGAGGCGATCAATGTCGCGTCGGCCCGCGAGGAAAGGTAGTTGAAATGGATAACAGCACTGTAAACAGTCTTATGGAAAAGGGGTTTACTTTTGATGGGACGGAAAATTACACAACAGAGCTTGCATTTTTGTCGCTTGACATCGGGCTACAATCCTTTTTTGCGACGTATCAGAGCATGGCTTCCTCGATTTCTTCACTCGCAGACGAAAACGATTTAGATCAAGAACACCGCAATCAAGTATACAATCGAAAATATCGTCAGTTATATACTGAAACTGTTATTCATTTGCAGCACTTTGCTGAACTCGTTTGTAAGAACTTCCTACGAGATATACATCCTTTACTTAGTGTTAAAATCCCATCAAAAGACGATAAAAATACTATTTTTGATAAATTATCAAAAAATGAAAAAGTTGATGAGGATTCTATTTTGCCTGATTGGAGATCTTCAGATACCATTGAGTTCTCAGAGACATTAAATCGACTAAATAAACTCAATAGAGATAAGATTTTACCACCCGAATTGGACTTTATTGCACAGCATCAATACTGTCTAACCAAGCTAAACTGGCTCCGTAATCGTATTTGGCATCAAGGTACTTATGTGCTACAGTATCAAGCGTTCGACAAGTTTATAGCTGGAGGCGTTCTTCCGTATACGATCCGATTTTCTACTAATGCGGCAGTATGTACTTGCTGTTCTTTTTCTGTAGATAATAGTATCCAAAACCCGCAAACTTACGGCTTTGACATTGACGACTACTGGTTCATCATAGGGTAGATGTGAGGGTGCGAGGGAACCTGCTTTCTTCGTATTCTTCCAGAGACAAATGACGATAGAGAGGTAACTCATTGATTACCCGTGATACTATGATACAGCAATCGTCGCTGGTGCCGACGACCTGGGAGTGAGGATGTACCTAATGCCCACCCGCAAACTCATCGAAGTTGCCCTCCCCCTCGAGGCGATCAATGTCGCGTCGGCCCGCGGGAAGTCCATTCGCCACGGCCATCCAAGCACGCTCCACCTCTGGTGGGCACGCCGCCCTCTCGCCGCCTGCCGTGCGGTGCTTTTTGCCCCGCTGGTAGACGATCCGAGCAGCCACCCTGATCGCTTTCCGACCGAGGAGGCCCAACAGCATGAGCGTGAGCGCTTGTTCGGCATCATCGAGCGCCTGGTGAAGTGGGAGAACTCGAATTTGGACGGGGGGAGGATGCGAGGGAACCAGGTTCCCTCGCGCACCCTAATGTTTAATGTTTGGGTGTGACTGGAATCTGTAGGGCGATGCCCTACACCCCTTTGGACGGGGGGAGGATGCGAGGAAACCAGGTTCTCTCGCGCACCCTACCCACACATTTTGGTCACACCCATACTGTTTCTGGAACCTTCAGGATGATGGATGGGGTTTTCGGGGAGGGCTTCGCCAAACTCTAACCCCTCCCCTTCACGATTCTTTATCTGAAGAGCTATGCAAGCGGAGTCCCCCTATGCCCTTTCGCCCCAATCCCGGTGAAACCCTGACGCTTGACGGGGTGGTTTACCGTTTTATGCCCCACCCTGCGGCCCCCCGTACTGTGTACAGTCAAGAGGGGCGGCAGGGGATTGCCTTTCAGTTGCAGGCTGCTGGTGGCCAGTTGTGGGCGTTGAAGCATTTTAAGGTGCCCTTTGGTGGGCCGCCTTTGGTGCAACAGGCGCAACAGCTTGCCCCCTTTGCCGCCCTACCTGGTTTGCAGATCTGTGCGCGCCGGGTGCTCATTCCAGAAGAGCATGGGCCATTGCTCGATCAATATCCCGAGCTCAAGTATGCCGTCTTGATGCCTTGGGTGGATGGCCCGACTTGGCAGACGGTTATCGCCCAACGCCAGCCGATCAGTGCCGAGCAGGGTCTCGCGTGTGCCTACAATCTCGCGAAGTTGCTGACGCTCATGGAGGAGCAGCGCCTCGCCCATTGCGATCTATCCGGCGCGAATCTGCTGCTGCCGGGGCTGCTTGCGCCGCCATTGACGCCTCTGGTGGCGCTGGTGGATGGCGAAGAGTTTTTTGGCCCGCACTTCGTGCAGCCCAAACCCCTGCCCACAGGTTCGCTTGGGTATCACGCTCCTTCTGCGGACAATGAGGTTTGGCATGCCTATGCCGACCGCTTCGCGGGGGCGATTTTGCTGGCCGAAATCTTGGCTTGGTGCGATCCGCGTGTGCGCGACCGTGCGAGTCAGAGCAGTTATTTTGCTCCTGAAGAGTTGCAGCAGCCCAGTCAGCGCTACGATCAACTCATTGCGACGCTTACGCAGCAGTGGGGCGCACCTGTAGCCCAACTCTTGGCCCAGACGTGGGCGAGTGCAAAGTTGAGTGCGACGCCGAGCTTTAGCGCTTGGCTGAGCGTTTTGCCTGATCCTGCGCAGCATAGCCTAGAGGCGCAAACCATTGTGGGTTCGGTGGGGCAGCCAACGCGGATAGAGCCAATGCAGCCTACGGCAGGGCCGACTGACCCCACTACCACCTTTTTTCCCCGAACGCCTCCGCCGCCACCCGCCGCCCCCGCCGCGCCGCAAAATCCCTCAACTCCAGCCGCCCGCCCGCCATGGCTGCTCATTGCGGGCGGGTTGCTCTTGCTGCTTCTCTTGGGTGGCGGCGGGCTGGCTTTGCTGGCTACACGCTCCGTTGGCAGCGCACAACCGCCTACACTGACGGCCACGGCGCAAGGGACTGCGAGTGGTTTTGCCAATCTTGGTGTTGCGACCGCAGAACCGACCGCTACCCGCCGCCCGCGGCTCACCGCCACGCCGACGCCTGAGGGGGGGGTGCTGCCCACCGCTACGCCGACGCCAACGCCAATACCGAGCGCAACGCCGACCGCAACCCCCGAACCAACACCAACTCCGGTGGTGGCCCCGGTCTCGTGTAGTGACGCACGCACCAGTTTGGCCCCTAACGCGATCAGTTGCTACAACTCCGCCCTCGCTGCGCAGTTCCTGCAGGCGGGCTATACGCAGAACATCTTTACTTTACGTAACCGCCAAGTGTTGCGCGCCAATCAGGTCGATTCTCCGGCGGGGGTTTGGACGCGCGATGTTGATTATGCCACTAGTGGTTATAGTTATGTGCTGGATGAACTAGAGGTGATGCGCAATAGCATCGAACTGCTCCTTGATGGTGTCCGTGCCGATGGGGTGGTGCCGGAAGGGATCTTCAGCAATTCAAGTGACTATATCTATGGCCAGAGTTGGGATAGTATGCCCAATCTGATTCATGCCGTCTATCTCTATGTGGCCAAGACGGGCGATATTGAATTTTATCTTGAACATCGCAGTAACGTCCTAAGTATTGCCAATTGGATTGTCAGTCTGGATAGTGATGGCGATGGCATGCCCGACCGCGACGTTTTTCCTTATGGCTACTACAATTCCGTCGAAAATGGCCCGCTGCATACCTATGCCCTTGCGCGCTTTTACGCTGCATACCGCGAAATCGCGGAACTTGAGGCTCGGCTTAGTATGGATGCCAATCAGTGGCACGAACGGGCCGACCAACTGCGTGCGGGCTTCAATCGCTCGGTGGCTGCGGGCGGCTACTGGCGCGACGATCAGCCCTGGCCGATTGCCTGGAAGCGCGCCGATGGGCGGGTTGTGCCCGTCCTCGAAACCTTTGGCGTCTTTGCGGCGCTCAATAGCGGCCTGATTGCCCCCGAAGATGAGCGCTATTCCGATCTGATTGTTGCGTTGCACGAGAATCTTCCCGCGCTTTTGGATGGCCCCGTGCCCATGCGCCTTGCCCTTGGTGGCTATGAACGTGATGTCCAGCGTAGTGATATGCAACTGCCCGCATGGAAGTTTGACGCGAGCGCTCCCTGGATTGTGGGCCGCGCCGTGATTGCCTATGCCCGCGCCGGCTATTCCGACGATGCCCGTCGTATTCTTGCTGCCTATGAGCAGGTCGCGAGCGGCAGCAACATGCCCCGCCTTCAGGCTGATGATGCCGCCCGTTATGGCGCGGGCAGCGAGGGCAGCGGGGGCACTTGGGAGTATGCCGCTTGGTTTATGGCCGTCTACCAGGGCCACTACGGCCTGATGATGACGCCCGCTACGCTGATTGTCCAACCCCAACCCTTTTTGAACATCGAGAACGATGGCATCGGCAATATTGTCTATCAAGATGCCGTCGTACAACTCGCCCTCGACCCGGCCCGACGGGTCTATAGTCTCCAAGCCAGCCAGCCCATTACGGTCATCTTTCGTCCAATGGGCCAGGCCCAACTAGTGCGCGTGAATGGAGGTGAAGCCCTGCGCGAAGTTACACTTGAGATCGAAGCGGATGTGGATTATGTGGTGGAGAGTATTGACGGTAGCCGATAGTGCTACAAAAAGGAATCCTGCTATGCGTTCATTGCTTCGTCTGGCCATGCTGGGATTGCTGCTCGTTCCATTGTTGTTCGCGCTCACCCCGACGCGTGCCGCGCCGGGAATTTCTGCGTTTGGGGTGAATAGCCACATTGCGAGTCGCTACCCCGATCCGAGTGGGATGGCCGTGCCCGCTGCGCCGCTGGCCCAACTCGATATGGGCTGGGTGCGTGAGGATTTTCAGTTTAATCGGATTAGCCCACAGCCCAATACCTACGATTGGCTCTTCACCGATGAGGCGGTCGCTGCGCTTAGCGCACAGGGCGTCAATATCATTGGTTTGCTGAATGGGCCAACTCCCGCTTGGTCTAACGGTGGACATGCTGGTAGCACCTTCTTTCCCCCCAACCCCGAAGCCTTTGCCAGCTTTGCGGGTGCCGTGGTAAACCGCTACAAGGATCGCATTCGCTACTGGGAGATTTGGAACGAACCAGATAACGCCCTCTACTGGCAGCCCCAGCCCGATCCAGTTGCCTATACCAACCTCTTGCGCGCCGCTTCGCAGGCCATTCGCGCCGCTGATCCCAATGCGCGCATCCTTGTCGCCGGTATCGTTTCACCCGAACCTGCCACCACTTGGTTCGCAACGATTGCCGAGCATGGAGGGTGGAATGCGTTCGATATTGTCTCGATCCATCCTTACACCGATCCCATGGGGCCGGAAGAGGGCCAGATTGGCTCCGCTGGCGTTGGGTTGGTTAAGGCGCTGGTTGATCGCCTTGGTACGAAGCCGATCTGGGCTACCGAGTTTGGTTGGGCGACCGGCCCCGGCGGACGCGGCGGGGTCGCTTTTAGCGATGAAGATCAGGCCAATTTCCTGGTGCGCGGCTCGGTGCTGCTGCGTGCCGCCGGCGTCGAACGGGTACTCTGGTATAAACTCAAAGATGGTAACAATGGCGAAGATTATGGCCTCTTTCGCTACGCCAGTGGCCCCACCGACTATAGTACCTATAAGCCTTCGTTTATCGCCTTCCGTACCCTGAATCAGCAGGTGGGCGCGGCGAATCCCGTTGGCCACATCGATCTTGTGCCGCCCCAAGTGGTCTTCGACTTCGAGAGCCTTGGTACCTGGCAGCGCGGCCACCTGCCCTACGGTACCTTCACGCAGAGTAGCGCCCACCAGC
>RSAS01000595.1 GCA_003934145.1 Candidatus Viridilinea halotolerans
GGGGGGGGGGGGGGGGGGGGGGGGGGGGGGGGGGGGGGGGGGGGGGGGGGGGGGAGGTGCAAAGGTAATTGGTATCGTTCATGCTACACTCGATTAGACGCCGCCTCGCCTCGCTACGCACGCTGACAACACCGCTGATTCTGACCTTTGTGGGGGTGGTGTTGCTCTCGCTGGGGGTGGCGTACCTCTTTATTCATGTCTACCGCACCGTTGAGGGCTTGCCGCTCTTTTTTGAGATCCTTACGCTGCAATTTTTGCCCCGCCCGGTACGTGGCTTTTTGCTGCTGCTCTTTGGGGGTGGTACGCTGGCGATGGGTATCTGGCGGCTGAGCGATGTGGTAATTGTGAATCTGCGGACGACGGCGAACGGTGCAGATGATGAACTGGTGCTTGGTTACCACCGCGAGACGCCACCGAGTGTGGCGGTGATTTCGGGTGGCCCCGGTTTGCTGGTACTGAGTGCGCTTGGCGAACATGTGCGGCGCATGACGTGCATCGTGCCAGTGCAAGATCAAGTGGAATATTACTACCGCGCCTCGGGGCTCTTTAATCTGCGCAATGTCTACTATGTGGTGCCGACGCCGGAGCCGATCCAGGTGCTGGCTGAATTGGATGATGGGCAGCGCTTGGATGTGCGCCACCTTGATCTTGATACCCGGCTGGCCGCACGCCATGTAACCCACCTGAGTCTGGATGGGCCACAGAATCCGCCGTTGACGCGCTTGGCGGCTGAGACAATCCGCGATGCGGATGCGATTATTTTGGGGCCGGGCAGCCTGTTCGAGAGTATTTTGCCCAATCTGCTCATTCCCGAATTGCGCGAGGCGATCATCCAGAGCCGGGCGCGCACCATTTATGTGTGCAACCTGATGACTGAACCGGGGCGCACGGCGGGCTTTAGTGTGGCGGAGCATATTCGGGCCATCAAGACCTACGGGGGCTTTACGCCGGCTTATGTGCTGGTGAATGCCCAGCGCATTGACCTGGAAGTGACGCGACTCTACGCAGCAGCCCATCAGTCGCCGGTCTATTTGAGTCCGGAGGAGTACGAAGAGATGGCCCTGCTGCCGAGCGATCCCGGAGCGCACCGTGGGGTGATGATCGAGGGCGCAATGGTGCTGGAGGCCGACCTCGCCTCTTCGGTGATCCAGTATACTGCTTCGCTGAGCAACCCAAGCGAGAGTCGGGCGGCGCGGGTGCTGCGCCACGACAGCCAGAAGTTGGGCATGGCCATTCTGGAGCTGCTGCGCAAGGCGTAGGGATGGGTGTGCGCGGGAACCAAGTTCCCGCGCACACCCGTCCCTGCGCGAATGGCTACGCCGGAGTCGTTGGGGCTTCGCCTCCCCCGAACCCCCACCGGATGGCTTGCCGCGCATGTCTGATCTCGTGTAAAATGCCTGCGGTTTTAATGCTAGGCGACCTTTGGTCTGCTCTGAGGTGTAATGACAACGCTAGATATCTCTGCGCAGCACACGAGTCAGGAATCGTTGGCTACATCATGGTCGCTTACGGTTGAGCAGTTGGCCTATGCGGCGCTGGCGGTGCTTTCGTTGCTGCTGCACCTGTGGGCTTTAGGTGACAGGGCGCTCCACCATGACGAGACGCTGCACGCCTCCTATTCGTGGTTTCTGTTTGTGGGGCGCGGCTACATCCACGATCCATTGCTCCACGGGCCGTTGCTCTACTACCTGGGGGCGTTGGGCTATTTTCTCTTTGGCGATAGTGATTTTACGGCGCGGCTGATGCCGGCCCTGGCCGGGACGCTGCTGCCACTGCTGCCCTATCTGCTGCGGCGCGAATTGGGCCGACCCGCTGCGCTGATCGCAGCCTGCTATCTGCTTCTTTCGCCGGTGGCGCTCTATGTGGGGCGCTTCTTTCGCCATGATATGTATGCGGTGTTGTGTGAGTTATTGGTTTTCGTGGCGATTGTGCGCTATGTGCAGTCGCGGCGCGCCGTCTGGTTGGGGTTGGGTAGCGCGGCGTTTGCGTTCATGTTTGTGAATCTGGAGACGAGTTATCTTTTTCTGTTGATCATGGCTGCCCCGTTGGCGGTGGCGATCTTTTGGCAGATCTACAAGCCAGGGCTGATCTTTGTGCTGGCGTTGGGCCTCTTGGGGGCGGCGCTGCTCTTTGTGCTACCGGCGAAGGCGCAGGTGGACGGTGCCAACCATGCCATTATCGATCCCGCTACGGGCGCGATGCAGATTGAACGCCCCGGCTTTTTGGGTTGGCCGCCGCTGCCAACGGACGATAATGGCTATGCGCTGCGCGTGCGCAACCGCGCCGATAACGACGGCGGGCGGAGCTTTGTGCAAAACCTGGGGCTCTACCTGGGTGAGGTGTGGCAATTCTTTGGCCATCCGGCTATTGTGGTGGCAATGGGGCTCACGCTGGGCACGGCGACGACGTTGGCGCATCTGATCTGGCGGCGTCCGGCGGCGAATGGCCTTACGCCTTGGCAAGCGGCGTGGGAGCGCCAAGCGCCTGCCGCCTTAGCGCTGGCTAGCCTCGCGCAGGGGCGGCGCTGGTTGGTGGCGCTGGCGATCTTTCTGGCGATCTATCTGCTCTTTTTTACCGCTTTTTTGACCAATCTGATTGGAGCAGTGAGCGGTGTAACCGGCTCGTTCCTCTACTGGCTGGCGCAACATAATGTGGAGCGCGGCGGGCAACCGAGCCACTACTACCCCTTTTTGCTCTTTGTCTACGAGCCGCTGCTGCTCATCTTTGGCGCGGTCGGGTTGGGCTTGGTGGGCTACGATCTGGTGCGTTTGTTGCGGCCAGCGGCGACGGCGGAAGAAGGAGAGGAACCGCTGCCCCAGGCGAGCGAAACGCCCTTCCACGTCGCCTTCTGCATTCCGCTGCTGGCGTGGTGGGCCGTTGCGGCGCTGGGC
>RSAS01000789.1 GCA_003934145.1 Candidatus Viridilinea halotolerans
GCCCAGTCGACGAATGGTTTCCAGCGCTGTGTATGAGTGGCAACGGTGCTGTGATGCCCCTGGCCATAATGGTCGCGTAGGGCATTTTTTGCTGCGAATGTCAGCGTTTTTCCGTACCCAAAATTTCTCTGACTGGCATAACGACCCACCTGCATTTCCTCCGATTGTTGGTAGTGATAGCTCCCGGTATCCCCGCCCTGGTTGCCGCGAGCGGCTCAGGTAAGTGATAAACCGATTCGATTTTCGGGCTCGGTCGGGCCCTGGGAGGCTTGTCGTAACGTGACAAGACGCCGGCAGGTAACGCCTGGCCGGGGCGGCGATAATGACTCTGCGCGATCGCGGTGAGCAGGGCTCGGCGGGGGGATCGCTGCGCCCTGGGCAGGGGCGCGTGCAGGGTCTGAAGCTCGACGAGATAACGAGCATGGGCAGCCGATGTAGCGACGGAACAGAGCGCGTGCCCGCCTGCCAGGCGGGGGGCTATCAGGCCGCGGACTGTTCCGTCGAAACATGGACGGGGAGGTTTTGGTGCAGGTTTTGGTACCCCCTGGCGGGGGCCGCGGGCGCCGCCGCCCGGCCCTGTAGCCCGCTGTAGCGGGCTTTCGGGCCGGACGGCGGCGTCGGCGCTGGGCGCCGTCTCTGTGCCGCGTTGCGGCGACAGAGACGGCGCGGCTGGGCAGCACGATCGTGCTAACGGTGCGATAAATGGCGGTAGTCAGCCGTCAGCATCCGGTCAGGTGCTCAGCGTGGCATGCCTGGTGAGGCATAGGAGGGGACGAGCCTACGGCTCGGCGCTACGCGCAGCAGCTCGATGAGCTGCGCCCGTCGGGCGGCATAGCGTGGTGCACATGCTCCTGATGGTAGCCAGGAGTCGACATCGTCAGACATATGCCCAGGGCGAAGAGGTCTGCAACGATGATGGAACGCCGGGAATGGCGTCAGACTGCCGAGCCTGGATGGCTGGCGTTCTGGTGGGTCACCGCGACAGGCGCGGCACTCGATCGGTCGTATGTCGAAGACACAGTGGACGATGGAGTCGGGGCACACGAAGGGTGTGTGTACTGCGGAAAATGCTGATTGTTTCATGAGGCCAGCGCTACCTCGATCGAGCCGCTATGCGGCAGGACTTTAGGCAGATTACCCCTCCGGAATGACGATGACAAGCCCCTGGCAACGGCCCGTTCACCAGAGGCCTTAGATGTCCGATAGGCGAGTGTGAGTGGAGGTGCTGACCGCTCTGAGCGGAGCGCTATCCGGCGGGGAGAACACCTCTTTGCCGGTTAGACCTGGACCTTGCGAGGACGGCCGCCCTTGGCCCCATTGGCCCTGGACGCATGCCGTTTGGCCTCGCTGCGGCTGCGCCCGCCCGTGGCCCCTAGCTGACGGGCCATCCACTGCCGGCTGCCGAATTGTCCTTCCAGCAGCGCGGGGACATACACGTCGGCGTCCAGCTGCGGCCAGTGCAGCCCAAGCCCGGAGGGGGAGATCTCGATCTCGGCCAGCGTCTCGGGTGTGGCGTCGGCGAGGCCCTCTACCAGGGCCGGCGGAATCGACAGCTCCAGGCCAGTGTGCAGACGCACGATCACACGCTTGGTCCGCCGGTCATAGCGGGCGGACACGGCGTGGGCATGGTCGCGCTCAGCCGCCAGGCGAGCCTCGGCGAGCTGACGGGTGTCATCAGTAATGGCCATGAATCTCCCTCCATTTGCTGCAGAGTGTCAGGAGCTCAGCCGACAGCGCGGAGGCGATCCGGTTGAGGTCCGGCGTGTTGAAGCGATAGCTCTCGCGCAGCTCCGGTGGTCCGTTGGGACAGTGCAGGATGAACACCGCTTCGCCGCCCTTGCCGATGACATGAACATGCGCGGGCCGATGGTCGTTGGGGTAGATGACGGCGCGCAGGCCATCGAAACGCAGGACGGTGGGCATGAGAGGAGTCTAGCATAAACCTAACCGTTTAGGTTTTAGAGGCGCGGAGCCGAGAGAGGGTGTCCCTGACGACCGCCGCCGAGAGGGGAGGCGATACGAAGAATCACGATCACCGATCAGGGCCGGGTCCGCGAATTCGGAACGCACTGCGTTCCGAATTCGCGAAGATGGCCAGGTCATGGCGCCATGCTGCGATGGGGCGCTCCAGGACCCGACTATGTCCGGGTTGCAGTGAACGCCGCGGCTACCGAGTCCATCACTCGCTGAAAGGGCAACACGGGCAGCGAGCGGGGGAAGGCGGCACGAAGAATCACGATCACCTAGCCTGATGTGACGCGGACAATTTGCTGGAGGACAAGATGATGGAGAAAGGGCTGGAGGGTGACGGGGAGGCGCCGGGGGCTCCTCACACTCCCACGGAGGTTGATGTGTGGCGGGCAGCCATCGCGATGTTCGCTGGTGACCGAGCGGCTGCGGAGGCCTGGTTGAACCAAAAGGCCATGGGGTTGGGATGGCGGCGACCGATCGACGTGATGGAACAGGAGGCGCAGCAGGTGCTCGACCTGATCGTGCGGATTGACCACGGCGTTCACACCTAACAGTCTCATCATCATCGACGATTATGGGTTGTGGCGGTGTTTTCCTGGTTTCAGAAGAGGATTTATGTACGCCAAGCTATGATCGTCAAAGCTTTTTATTAACTATCAGTGACTTACGCCGAATGGAAAAAGAAAATCAGCGACGATCATAGCTAAACTGCGCTTCGAGCGTACACATGGGCCAATTGCCTCTGGCCCCTCGTCAGCTTGGCCTCCACCACGGAAGCTGGTAGTTCCTGCTCGCAAAACCCCTGACCGACCCGGCGGCACGAGACGGCGTTATCGCATCCGCAGCCTATGTGGGTGGTAGCTGGAACTCGCACAACCCAGCCCCGTCCCTCATTTTTGAAGCCGGTAGCTGGTGGTCGCAAAACCCGTAGGGCGCCGGTGAGGGCCTACAGGTGGGACTGGTAGCTGATGGTCGCAGAATCCGGTGGGCGCGGGGGATATGGTCCGTGTCGCCCAGACGGCCATGGGCACGATAAGCGCCATAATCTTGACTGGCTATGCCCCTTCCGTGGATTGCTTGGCTGGCCGGCGGACAGTGGTCTTGCGTTGTTTCCTCGCAGCGCTGTTGCGACGGCGCTCTACCAGTTCTTCTTCGGCATACGGCTTGAGCACCTCTCTTAGCGGTGAAAGGTCGTATTCATTGGTCTCGCTGCGGTTGTTGTCTCTGCGGCGTTCAATGCGTTTGATGAGCCCACCTGCTTCCATGCTTTTGATTCGACGCCTGATGGTGCTTGGCGAAACCCCGATAGATTGGGCAAGGGTGTTTTTGGAAGGGTGTGGCATCTTCTCGTCCTGCCACCAGTAGGCCATTAGGTGAAGCAAAATATTGATGTCGATGGACTCAAGGCCTAATGATTTTTGACGTTGTATCAATATGTTAGGAACTGCTGTCCAGCCAGTGTCATGGCATGCCTTTCCCCATTTCTGCGCAATCGCTTCAGATCGTGGCTTTTTGCTGCCGGCGGGAGGTGTGGTGGGGGCTGCATCGGTCATTTGGGCCTTCGCAATCAGCTGCTGGAGAGGTCGAAGGTATGGCGTTGTGCTACTTCCCACAAGGGTACGGCAGCAAAGGGTGGGGGGCATCGGTGGACCCCACGCTATAGGTATATGTTCTTCGTTTGCTTCCCTGTTGCGTCTGCTTCACTGCTTCGTGTTATTTGGGAGGCTGTGTAGTTCCCCACCTGGGGGGCTCATAGGTTCCCCAGGTGGGAGTCCTTGGTGGACCCCTATATGATGGAAAATATCTTTATAAACAATGCTTTGTAAGATATTTTTAGGGTGTCATGCTGAGAAACAACAAAGCCGCCTTGGTGAGGCGGCTGAGTCGGCAACACCGTAGGTGGCAGTGTTGCTAGGTCCTGAGACCAGTTAGTCGACACGAGGAGTCTAGCAAGGTGTGTCAGAAATTGCAGCTAATAGGGAGGGGGGCATATGTGGCGCCCAGTGAGGCGAAGGATCTTGCTATTCCTCTTGCCCTGCAATCCTAACCTGCTGGTGGAAGGTGGCTGCCGGGGGCGTTACCCTAGCCACAGTCGACTGACATCTAGGCTGCGGCCGTTGTTTCTTTGCCGAACAGAAGGTTATCGAAGCCATGAGCTTCGAATATGTCCACCTCTCCCGGTTTGGTACCCGGCTGGCTTCCAGGAGGTGGAACTTGAACGGCCGTGTCCTAGAGGCCAGTTAGTCGACTGCCAGCGCCGGTAGGCCAGTAACGGATCGCTGGGCGGCCCTCCGAGAGAGGGATGTCGCATGGATAAGTTCATACGACTGATGACCCTTGTCGTGGATATCGCGAGGCTGCTCGTGATGTTGTTTATCGGCAAGTAAAACAAAGCCCCGCTCGGGTTCGCCCTGAGCGGGGCTTTTCTGTTATGCGAGCGTCTGCCCATTGGGGTTTGCGTGTCTCAGTCGTTATGCGGCGGCATGGTGGTAGCATGACGGCAAAACGAAAACACGCCGTACCAGGGAGTTCCACGCATGGATGCCGTCACCGATCCCATCGCCGATACCGCAGCCGTTACCGAGTTCGTTGCCCGCTGGAAGGGCAACACTGGTAGCGAGCGGGCCAATTTCCAGTCGTTCATGCGCGACCTGTGCGGACTGCTGGACCTGCCACTGCCCGACCCTGGGAAGGGCGAGAACGCGCACAACGCCTACGTCTATGAGCGCTTCATCGCCCCGCAGCGGGCGGATTCCACCACTGAGAAGCGCTACATCGATCTCTACCGCCGCGACTGCTTCGTGCTCGAGGGTAAGCAGACTGGCAAGGCACTGGCCTCGCAGAGCCACCAGAACGCCATCGGTGCGGCGCGCAGCCAGGCCGAGCGCTACGTCCGTGGTCTACCCCTGGTAGAGGTCGAGCACGGCCGCCCGCCCTTCGTGGTGGTGGTTGACGTGGGCAATGCCATCTACCTGTTCGCGGAGTTCTCGCGCACCGGCGGCAACTACGTCGCCTACCCGGATCCCCGCCACCATGAGATCCGCCTGGACGACCTGCATAAGCCAGAGATCCAGGACCGTCTGCGCCGGCTGTGGCTCGATCCTGAGAGCCTGGACCCCAGCCGCCACGCGGCGCGGGTCACCAAACAGGTGAGTGCCACCCTGGCGCAGCTGGCCAAGTCCCTGGAGCAGAGCGGTTTCGAGGTGGAGCGAGTGGCCAACTTCCTCAAGCGCTGCCTGTTCACCATGTTCGCCGAGGACGTGGAGCTGCTGCCCGCGGGCTCCTTCCATGACCTGCTGGTCGACATCAAGGACCGCAACCCCGAGGCCTTCCCCCATGCCGTGAAGGGGCTGTGGGAGACCATGAATGCCGGGGGCTACAGCGAGCGCCTGATGCAGACCATCAAGCGCTTCAACGGTGGGCTGTTCAAGGGCATCGACCCTATCCCCCTCACCGTCGAGCAGATCCAGCTGCTGATTGACGCCGCCAAGGCCGACTGGCGGTTCGTGGAACCGGCTATCTTCGGCACGTTGCTGGAACGCGCATTGGACCCGCGGGAGCGCCACAAGCTGGGCGCCCACTACACGCCGCGGGCCTACGTCGAGCGCCTGGTGATGCCGACACTGATCGAGCCGCTGCGCGAGCAGTGGGGCGACGTGCGCGGGGCTGCGGAGACCCTGCTGCGCCAGGGCAAGCCCGACAAGGCCCTACAGGAGGTGGAGGCCTTCCATTATCGGCTGTGCCAGGTGCGAGTGCTCGATCCTGCCTGTGGCTCCGCCAACTTCCTCTACGTCTCCCTGGAGCACATGAAGCGCCTGGAGGGCGAGGTGCTGGCTTTTATCGCCGAGCAAAGCCAGGGCCAGGGCATGCTCGAAACCGAGGGGCTGACCGTCGACCCACACCAGTTCTTGGGCATGGAGCTTAACCCGCGTGCCGCGGCCATCGCCGAACTGGTGCTGTGGATCGGCTACCTGCAATGGCACTACCGGTTGAACGATCGCCTCGACCTGCCCGAGCCGATCCTGCGTGACTTCAAGAACATCGAGTGCCGGGATGCGCTGATCGAGTACGACAGCCGCGAGCCGGAGCTGGACGAGAACGGCGATCCAGTGACCATCTGGGACGGCATCACCATGAAGGTGAATCCTATCAATGGCGAGCTGATCCCTGACGAGACCGGCCGGGCCACTGTCTACCGCTACCACAACCCGCGCCGCGCCGAGTGGCCGGAGACCGACTACATCGTCGGCAACCCGCCATTCATTGGTGCCTCGACCATGCGCCGATCCCTGGGAGATGGCTACGTCGAGGCCGTGCGGCAGGTGTTCAAGGGCGTGGTGCCGGATTCTGCCGACTTCGTGATGTACTGGTGGCACACCGCTGCCGAAAAGGTACGCCACGGTCAGGCCCAGCGCTTCGGCTTCATCACCACCAACAGCCTGCGGCAGACCTTTAACCGTCGCGTCCTGGAGCCCCATCTGGCCGATACCAAGAAGCCGCTCTCGCTGGCCTTCGCGGTGCCCGATCACCCTTGGGTAGACGTCAATGACGGAGCGGCTGTGCGTATCGCCATGACGGTGGGCGTGGCCGGCGAGCAGCCGGGAAAGTTGCGCCAGGTGACCAAGGAGGTTTCCAGCGAAGATCGTGAGGCTCGCGAGGTACAGTTGAGCCATCGTGATGGCAAGGTGTTCGCAGACCTGACCATAGGCGCTGATGTGGCGGGTGCTAGGCAGTTAATAAGTAATCAAGGAGTAAGTAATAGGGGTATAATCTTCATGGGGGACGGGTTCATTGTTAATAGAGAAGAAATCACAAGCCTGCGTCTTGATAAGCCCTCTGAAGAAAAAATAATCAAACCCATAATGAATGGTAGGGATATATCATCCTCCCCCAGAGGGGTTTTTTCTATTGATTTGTATGGAATGACTAGGGAGTTTGTGGAAGAGAACTACCCTTATGTGTATCAGCATATTTTTACAAAAGTTAAACCAAAAAGAGATCAGGACTCTAGGAGATCAAGAAGAGAGAAGTGGTGGTTGTTTGCTGAAAATCAGCCAAGGTTTAGAAAAGCGGTAAGAGGCCTTGATAAATATATTGTTACCGTGATGACATCTAAGCATAGAATATTCACTATGCTTGATAATCCAACTCTTCCAGATCAAGGCTTGATAGCAATTGCCGATGACAGCCCTTTTGTCATGGGATGTTTGAGCAGCAGGGTGCACTCTCTTTGGGCTTTGCACTCAGGTGGACGGCTAGGTGTTGGTAACGATCCGAGGTATAACAATAGTCGATGTTTCGAGACATTCCCATTTCCCGACCTGAGCGAGGAAGTGGCCAGCTGCATTGGAAATCTAGCGGAAAGGATCGACGCGCATCGGAAACGTCAGCAATCGGAAAACGAATCGCTGACGTTGACCGGCATGTACAACGTGCTGGAGAAGCTGCGCGCTGGCGAAAAGCTCACCGCCAAGGACAAGGCCATCCACCAGCAGGGGCTGGTTTCCTTGCTCCGCGAGTTCCACGATGAGCTCGATCGGGCCGTTTTCGACGCCTACGGCTGGACCGATCTCGCCGACAAATTGGTAGGCCGCCCAGGGGCGACAACGCCGCTTCCCGACAAGCCCGCTGATCAAGCCGAGGCCGAGGAAGAGCTGCTGATGAGGCTGGTAGCGCTCAATAAGCAGCGTGCCGCCGAGGAGGCCCAGGGCAAGATCCGCTGGCTGCGACCGGACTACCAGGCTCCGGAGGCCACCCAGGTCGGTGCCGAGCTGGCCACCGAGCAGGCCAAGGCGCCCACGTCTGCCGCGCCGGCTGCCAAGGGCAAGGCGACATTCCCCAAGTCGCATCCCGAACAGCTCAAGGTGCTGCGCGAAGCCTTGGCCGAGCAGCCCCATACCGTCGAGAGCCTGGCGGAGCTGTTCAAGCGCAAGCCGCGCAAGTCCGTCGAGGAGGGGCTGCTGTCGCTAGCTGCCGTGGGACGTGCCGAGCATGAGTCGGTGACAGGTACTTGGTACGCTATGGGTTGATGGCTCGGTCACCAGACGTTCTTATAATTAAAAGTTTCGGTGCATGATTTTAACTGGAGATAGATTTGAATATATGGGATGAGAACAAGGTGTTGTTTTTTATCGCCTTTGTGGTCCCTGGCTTTATAGCTATAAAGGTATACGAGCTATTGGTGCCGTCTAGGTATACTGACTCATCAAGACAAATAGTCGATGCTGTTTCTTATAGCTGTATAAATTACGCAATATTACTTCTGCCTATTTATTTTGTTGAAAGAAGCTTGGGGTTTGAGAATGCTCCCGTTCGTTATATTCTTTTCTGGTCGTTTGTTCTTTTTGTTGCGCCAATAATATGGGTCATGGCATGGAGGCTTCTCCGCCAGTGGAGAATTTTCCAAAGCTTTATTCCGCACCCAGTTCAAAAGCCGTGGGATTTTGTTTTTGGTAAAAGGCGTTGTTATTGGGTTGTGGTGACCTTGAAGGATGGTGATAAAATAGCAGGAAAGTTTTGCGACGAATCCTTTGCTTCAAGTGCTCCCGCTGAGGAGCAAATATACCTAGAGGAAGAGTGGGTTTTAAACCAAGAAGGAGGTTTTGAAAGACCAGCATTTAATTCTGCTGGAATAATAATTCTTGCTTCAGAGATAAGGTCTGTGGAATTTTATAAATTTTACAATAATGAGGTTGATGAAGATGAGTGATTCAAAAAAAGGAACATTCAAAGGAACTTTTAGAGATGGTTACGTACCTGTTAAAAAGGGGTGGCAGCCAGCTAAAGAACCAGTAAATAACGGACACAAGCCAGAGAAGGCTGAGCTGGCACCGGCAAGCCCTCCAAAGAAAAAATAAGTATATATTTAACGGTCGTTTTCTTTACGCGCGCTGACTGCCCCGACGGGAGACCCTGGCGGGGCGGTTTTGCGTAAAGAAATTGCGTAAAGTTTTCTAGGTATAGAAAAGGTGGGTTTGTCATCTCTCAAAATGGGAAAGTCATAGCCGCCATGAGCGGTAGCATGGGCACCTATAGGAAGAGTCGGCGTTTACCTATCAAGAAGCTTTATGCGCATTGATCAGCGCCTCCTGGGTAGCGAAGTCCTCCTCGGCGATATGCTCGTCCAAGAAGTCCAGCAGTGCTCGCACCGCCGGCAGCAGACCCCGCCGCGAGGGGAAGACCGCATGCAGTATCCCGCCCCGGGGCTCCCACCCCGGCAGCACATCTACCAGGCGCCCGGCCTGGATATCGCGGGCGCCCACCAGTAGACCCAACTTGACCACACCGAGCCCTTCCAGGGCGGCGGCATGCAGGGTCTCGGCGCTGTCGGTGACTAGCCGCGGCCGATGGGGGATTTGCGCGCTGGTCCCCTCTGGCCCCACCAGGTCCCAGCAGTGGCGATGGTTGTACTGCTCGAAATCGAGGCTCGGTAAGCCACTGAGGTCCGCCGGGCTACGCGGCCGTGGCCGATCGGCGAAGAGTGTCGGCGCGGCCATTAGCCGCTGGGGACTCGCCGCCAGTACCTTCATGGTCAAGTCGCTGTCCTCCAAGGGCGGAAAACGCACCCGAATCGCCAGGTCGAACCCCTCCTTGACCACATCCACCCGACGGCTGGTGGCTTCCACCTGCACGTCCACCTTGGGACAGCGGGCCATGAAGCGCACCAGTAGCGGCGTGATCAAGTAGTGCAGCACGCTGGGCGAACAGCTCAATCGTACCGTGCCCTGGGGCTCGGCATGATGGCGCTGGATCAGTTCCTCGGCGGCCTCCGCCTCCACCAGCACGGCTAAGCAGTGGCGGTAGTAGGCTCGCCCCAGCTCGGTGACCGAGAAGTGTCGCGTGGAGCGATGGATCAGTCGGGTGGCGAGGCGCTCCTCGAGCTGAGTGATACGCCGGCTTAGCTTCGACTTGGGAATGCCCAGGGCGCGCCCGGCCGGGGCGAAGCCGCCATGGTCCACCACCTGCACGAAGTAGTAGAGGTCATTGAGGTCCTGCATTCTATCGTCCTATTATTGAAACTCTGGGTGTCATATTAGCCATCTAGTGGACCGTCCGTTCTTTAAATAGGCTACTCATCATCGGGAGACAACGCTTCTCCCCCTTGATAGGAGCCAACCGATGAAAAAGATCCAGGCAGTATACGGAGCCCCGCACGGCCATTGGGTCGGCGATGGCTTTCCGGTGCGCTCCCTGCTCAGCTACGACCGCCTGGGCGCCGAGCACCTCAGCCCCTTCCTGCTGCTCGATCATGCCGGCCCCCATCGCTTCGAGCCTAGCCGGTATCGCCGCGGCGTGGGCCCCCATCCCCACCGGGGCTTCGAGACCGTGACCCTGGTCTACCAGGGCGCCCTGGAGCACCGCGACTCGGCAGGGCACGGCGGCTGGATCGGCGAAGGCGACGTCCAGTGGATGACCGCCGGCGCCGGCATCGTCCACGAGGAGTACCACGCCCCGGCCTTCGCCGAGGCCGGCGGCATCCTGGAGATGGTGCAGCTGTGGGTCAACCTGCCGGCCCGGGACAAGTCCGCCCCGCCAGCCTACCAGACCCTTCTCGACGGCGAGATCCCGCGGATCGCCCTGCCGAATGAGGCCGGCCAGGTCAGGGTGGTGGCGGGCCGCTATCTTGATCAAACGGGCCCAGCGCGCACCTTCACCCCGATCAATGTCTGGGACCTGCGCCTGGTGGCCGGCGGCGATGCCCACCTCGAGGTTCCCGAGGGCCATACCACCCTGCTGGTGGTGCTGGAGGGCACGCTGCTGGTCAACGGCGAGCGCATCGTCCGCGACGAGAGCGTCGTCGCCTTCGAGCGCCGCGGCGAGGCCTTCCACCTGGAGGCCAACAACGACGCCACGCTGCTGCTGCTGAGCGGCGAACCCATCGATGAACCGGTGGCCGGCCAGGGCCCCTTCGTGATGAATCACGAGGCCGAGCTCCACCAAGCCTTTGCCGACTTCCAGACCGGGAAGTTCGGCAAACCGAGGGGCGCATGAGTCGACTCATGCCTCCGCCCCTGCCCGGCGCTGGGCGCCGGGCAGCACCCCCCTGACTGCGAAAGACAGCGAAAGGAGAACGATCATGTCCTTTACCTACAACCGACTTAACAAGGATGACGTGGCCCTGCTGATGGTGGACCACCAGGCCGGCCTGCTCTCCCTGGTGCGCGACTACAGCCCGGATGACTTCAAGAACAACGTCCTGGCCCTGGCCGATATCGCCAAGTTCTTCGACATTCCCACCATCCTCACCACCAGCTTCGAGACCGGCCCCAATGGCCCCATCGTCCCGGAGCTCAAGGAGATGTTCCCCCAGGCCCCCTACTTCGCCCGCCCCGGGCAGATCAACGCCTGGGACAACGAAGAGTTCGTCGCCGCCATTAAGGCCACCGGCAAGAAGCAGTTGCTGATCGCCGGGGTGGTCACCGAGGTGTGCGTGGCCTTCCCGGCCCTCTCCGCCCTGGAAGAGGGCTATGAGGTCTTCGTGGTCACCGACGCCTCCGGCACCTTCAACCAGACCACCCGGGACGCCGCCTGGAATCGCATGTCCCAGGCCGGCGCCCAGCTGATGACCTGGTTCGGGGTGGGCTGCGAGCTGCACCGCGACTGGCGCAACGATATTGAGGGCTTCGGAGGTCTGCTGGCCGGCCACCTGCCCGCCTACGCCAACCTGATGCAGAGCTACAACCAGCAGAGCCAGCAAGGCTAAGGACGACCGGGGCAAAGCGTGTGCCCTGGCCTGGCCGTCGGTAGAGCATCGAGGGCTCGGCTCCTGGCAAGGCATCACAGTGCCTATGCTAAGGGCCGAGCTTTCCCCTCGAATTTAGGAAACCTGAACCATGAGCAACCTCGTCAACGAGCGCGAGCTCACCACCTCCCTCGACTGTCCCGTCGTCGATGGCAAGCGCCAGGTGCAGCACGTCACGCCGCACAGCGCCGAGGTGGGCGGCATCCCCGTCAATCGCGCCTTGCCCCGCCGCCAGCGCCGGCTGATCGGCGCCTGGTGCTTCCTCGACCATATCGGCCCCGCCGACTTCGCGGCGGACGACCCCGGCCTCAAGGTCGGGCCCCATCCGCATATCGGCCTGCAGACCTTCACCTGGATGATCGAGGGCGAGATCCTCCATCGCGACAGCCTGGGCACCGCCCAGGTGATCCGCCCCGGCCAGGTCAACCTGATGACCGCCGGCCGCGGCATCAGCCATACCGAAGAGTCACTCTCTGCCGAGGCGACCCTGCACGCCGCTCAGCTATGGATCGCCCTGCCCGAGGCGGATCGCGCCACCGACCCGCGCTTCGATCACTACCCGACCCTGCCGCGCTGGCAAGAAGAAGGCACCGAGCTGACCCTGCTGGTCGGTGACTTCGCCGGTCACCGGGCCCCGACCCTGACCTTCTCTCCCCTGGTGGCCCTCGACCTGGCCAGCCCCCGGGGCGGCCAGTTGCGCCTGCCGCTACGTGCGGAGTTCGAATACGGCCTGCTGCCCCTGGAAGGCGACCTGGCGATCGAGGGCGAGACCTTCGCCACCCATGAGCTGGCCTACTTGGGCCGTGGCCGCGACGAGGTGACGGTGAGCCTGCCCGCCGGTGGCCGGGTCCTGCTGGTGGGTGGCGAGCCCCTGGGCGAGGAGATCCTGACCTGGTGGAACTTCGTCGGCCACAGCAAGGCCGAGATCGCCGAGGCCCAGCGCGACTGGGAGGCCGAGAGCCCCCGTTTCGGCACCATTCCCGAGTTCGACGGCCCGCGGCTGACCGCCCCGCCTCTGCCCTGGAAAGCCTGATTCTCTTCTCGCCCCCGGCCAAGGAGGCCCCATGAGCGACAGTCCCCGCATCCTGGTCTTCGCCGGCAGTGCCCGGCGCGGCTCCCATAACACCCACCTGGCCCGGCTCGCCGCCGAGTACCTGGAGCGCCACGGCGCCCGAGTCACCCGGGTCGACCTGAAGGACTACCCCCTGCCCCTCTACGACGGTGACCTGGAGGCCGCCGAGGGGCTACCGACCCAGGCCCGGCGCCTGCAGGCCCTGCTCGCCGAGCACCAGGGGCTGCTGATCGCCTCGCCGGAGTACAACGGCTTCCCCACCCCGCTGCTCAAGAACACCCTGGACTGGATGAGCCGCCCGGACGGCGAGCGCAGCGGCCTGGCCCTGTTCGCCGACAAGGTGGCGGCGGTGGTGGCCGCCTCCCCCGGGGCCCTGGGCGGCATGCGCAGCCTGGGCCTGACCCGCCAGCTGCTCGGCAACCTGGGGGTGATGGTGCTACCTAATCCCCTGGCGCTGCCCCACGCCGCCCAGGCCTTCGGTGAGGATGGCGACCTAGAGGAAGAGGCCGTCCGCGATCGCCTCGATGCTCTCTGTCATCGCCTGGTAAGCACCCTGCACCGCCTGAACCCCGTCGATGGAGAGACCCCATGAGCAACACGCTTCCCCCAGCGGACACCCATTGCGACGGCGCCACCCTGCAGATTCACCACCGGGTCAGGCCTGAGGCCCAGGAGCGCTACGAGACTTGGCTGCGCCAGATCATCGAGGCCGCCGGGCGCTTCCCCGGCCACCAGGGGGTGCATATCCTGCGCCCCCCTGCGGGAGGTCAGGACTACGAGATCGCGGTGCGCTTCGCCAGCGAGGAGGACGCCCGCCGCTGGCGGGAGTCCAACGAACGTCGGGAGCTGCTGGCGGTGATCCAGCCGGAACTCGCCCAGGACGAGCGCCTCGAGATCCTCAGCGGTATCGATTTCTGGTTCACCCCCCCGGAGTCCGGAGCCAAGGTGCCGGTACGCTGGAAGCAGTGGCTGATCACCACGGCAGTAATCTGGCCCCTGACCATCCTGGTACCGCTGCTCTGGTGGCCGCTGTTCCGGGTCGCCCCGGTACTCGAGACCTGGGGCCTACGCCACGGACTGGTGGCGGCGACCATCGTTGCCCTGGTGGTCTATGTGGTGATGCCACGAGTGGTGCGCTTGGTCTCACCCTGGCTGCATCGACGCTAAAACCAGGGCCATGGAACTAATAATGTGCTTGCCTCCGGTATCGATGTTCCCGTTCACCTACTTTGGGTATTCGGGGGATAGCACAACCATGAGGAGGCCCGCTCCCACGCCTCTATTCTTTGCTGTGATACCTACGTGGCAGGGCATTTAGCCATTGGCATGGCCACCACCATGAAGTCATTTTGTAAAGAAAACCAAGGTTTGTTTTCTACGAGGTGCCGAGATGTCACGACAAGACGGAGAGCCGCCCCATTGTGCTGATGGAACTCCCCCGGCTAGCCCGGTGGAGCGCCTGAAGGGCTCGGTGCAGGAGTACTCTGAGTCGTTCGAGCCGGTGGGCGTCGAGGACTGGGAGGTATTGGGCCTCGAGGATGACATGGGCACGGCGGGAGGTAGCGCATGATCATCGGCTATGCCCGTGTCAGCACCCAGGACCAGAATCCCCAGCTTCAGCGTGACGCCCTCGAGGAGGCCGGCTGCGAGCAGATCTTCGAGGAGCGTGTCA
>RSAS01000164.1:0-2696 GCA_003934145.1 Candidatus Viridilinea halotolerans
ATCGGTACAAGCCCTCTGTGTGTAGGGTTTGAACTGTAAAGTAACTATGAACCATCCCTAAGAACTATAACAGGTCTCTAAGGCATGTGAAGCCTCACTGCGTCTCACACCGACCGCATATGCCAGAGCGCCGTACTCACGGCGGCGGCGCTGGCGTAACAGAGCGCCCCGGCCCCCAGGGCAAAGGTGAAGCTACTCAGCATGCTGATGATGATCACGAGCACCGAGCCGAGTACCGAAAAGACGCCGTTCATGCCCCAGGCCCACGGCACCAAGCCGGGGGCAAGCGCTCCCAGTCGCCGCAGGCCCGTCGGGAAGGGCATGCCCATGACGAGCGAGAGGGGGGCCAAGAGCAGCACACTCACCAGAATGCGCAGCGGATCGCTCAGGCGCAGCAGGCTGGCAAAGATGGGCGGCAGAACCAGAATGTAGACCACGATTAGCGCAGCGATGACGAGCAGCACCACGCGCAGTTGGTTCGCACTTTCGAGGCGGCTGCGTGCAAGGAGGCTACCCAGCGCCGAGAAGGCGAGCATGCTGGCGATGGTTGTCGTCACCGCATGGATCGGATAGCCAATAAAGAGCGTGAAGCGCTGAATGAGCACAATCTGCACAAAGATGTAGCCCGCCCCCAGCAGGCTAAAGTAGACCAGCACCGGCAGCGTGGCGGGCGTGCGCAGTCCGTCGCGCTTGTAGCGTGCCAGCGGCACCACGATGAAGGTGGCAGCGGTGATCACCGCCATGCTAAACATAGTCAGCAGGATCAGATTGCCAATTGGGAAGCGGTTGAGCCGCCCTTCGTAGGCATCATCAAAGTGCAGGTTGCTCCACTTGAAATAGTTGTAAAAGAAGGGATTATCGTCCGTTACCGGAAAGATGTGGAACGTGTAATCACGCTCAAAAGCACGCGGATCGGGCGCGTAGATATAGTCGGCAAACGTCGTGTCGAGACGTACCAAGGGGTGCTGGAGCGGCTCAAAGTTATTGCTTACTGCCCATGCTTCCAACTGCGCCATCTGTTCCGCCGTAAAGGGCGCACGGCTCACCAGCAGCGTCGCATTGCGCCCGCTCTCGTTGGCCACAATGGCGATGTGCGCTCCCGGCTCATCTACGCCCATACGCCGCAACGCCTCCGCCGCCAAACCGGTCAGGCGCAGCATCTCGCGCGGGGGGCTATTCACGTCGCGCGTCCACGAAAAGACGCCGTTGGGCGACAGGGCGCTCAGCGATTGCTCCAACGAATTCACGGTGTAGATGTAGGATTCGGCCAGCACATACGCCCCGCCCGAAAGCGCCGCGAGATTATCGAGCCCAATACCCTGAATAATGTCATACTTTTCATTAGTACGGGTCATGAAACTACGACCCTCGGCCACGATCAATTCCGTACTCGGATGGTCGGCGATATGGCCGGTATAGTCGGCGTAGGGGCCAGTCAGCAGCCCCACAATGCTCGGATTGAGCTCAATCGCCGTAATCTTGCCCGCGCTGTAGAGGCGCGCCAGCAGAATATCCAGGCCGCCACCGACGCCGATTTTGAGCGTACTCGGACTTTCCATGCCCAAATGGTAGACCGCACTGATCACTGCGTGATCGAGAAAACGAAAGCGTTCCAGATCGGCGTCAGTGCCATCAAAGGCATACATGCCGGTCATCGAGGTGCCATCAATCGTCACGAGGCGCAGCGGCAACTCCGGCGCATTTTCGCGATCATAGGCCGAACTGACCGCGCCGACAATCATCGGATCGGTAATGACAATTTCGGGCATCACATCCACACGCCCCACCGGATCCCAGCGCGTAAACTCTGGGCCGCTCGCTTGGGCGCGTTGAGCCCAACCCAACTCCTTTGACTCGGGCACGGGCAGCGCCAGCGGGCGCACGAGCAGCAGTACTAAAAGCGCCACTTGACCGACCACGATCACAGGCATGGCCCAGCGCAATTTGGGCGGAAACTCAATGCCCAGCAGCAACGCCGCGAGCGAAGCCAAGATCGCCACCAGCGCAATCGTGCCGGGGCCACTGAAGATCTGCAAGATCGCCAACACCCCCACCGTTGCCACGCCCGCGCCGAGCATATCGGCAAAATAGAGGCGGTGGGCCTGTTCAGACCAGCGGCTAAAGATCGCGGCTATCACCAAACCACCACTAAAAAAAGTGGCAAATAGGCAGCTAAAATAGATAATCAGGCCAATAATCGACTGTACCAACTGCGCCGCTCGCAGCGGATCAATCGCCACAAAACGAATCGCCACCAAATTGAGCAGCGCAATCATACTGAAGCTAAAAGCCAACCAACCCACGCGGTGTTGCAGCGTTGCTTCGTCCCACTGGCGTACCGCGAGGAACGTCCCGGCTGCACCGCCACCCAAGAGCGCCACGCCAATCACCAAATAGGTGAAATGGTGCCAAATCATCAGCGAAAAGATGCGCGTAAAGGTAATCTGCAGCGCCAAGACACAACCCGAAACCAGGGCCAGCCCCAGGTACTTGCTCAAATGGTGATGGGTGATCGCCTGCATGAGTTTGTGGTTTCCTTCTGTCGGTATAAACCATGTTTGGTGGATGGGGGCCAAGCTCCGCCGGGCGGAGGGATCGCTTGGGGGCCGTGCCCCCAAACCCCCAGCGGGCAGAGGGCGTACTTGGGGGCCGTGCCCCCAAACCCCCAGCGGGCAGAGGGCGTACTTGGGGGCCGT
>RSAS01000164.1:2796-2861 GCA_003934145.1 Candidatus Viridilinea halotolerans
GCCCCCAAACCCCCCAGCGGGCAGAGGGGTTGCTTGGGGGCCGTGCCCCCAAACCCCCAGCGGGC
>RSAS01000026.1 GCA_003934145.1 Candidatus Viridilinea halotolerans
TGCGTTTTGCCGCCCGCCTCGTGCCGTGGCAACATCAGGGTGAGCAGGTCACTATTTCTCTCGATCCGCAAGCGAGCTACCTGATTACAGGTGGCTTGGGGGCGTTGGGCCTACAGACGGCGCAGCAGTTGGTGGCTGACGGGGCGCGTCGCCTGGTGCTGAGCAGCCGTCGCACGGAACTGAGTGCGGCGCAGCAGCAGGCCATAGCGCAACTCGAAGCGGCGGGCGCGATGGTGGCGGTGGTTGGGGCCGATGTGGCTGAGGCGGATGCCGTGCAGTACCTGTTGGATCGCTGCGCTGCCCTTGGCCCGCTGCGCGGCATCGTCCATGCGGCGGGAATGACTGACGATGGCGTGCTTGCCGCGCAGACTCCCACGCGCCTCGCCGGAGTGATGCGGCCCAAGGCCGAGGGCGCGTGGCATCTGCACCGCCTGACGACCGGGTACGAACTCGACTTCTTCATCGGCTTTTCATCGCTGGCATCAGCTATAGGTTCTTCCGGCCAGAGCAACTATGCGGCAGCGAATGGCTTCCTTGATGGCCTGTTGCACGCACGGCGGGCGCAGGGCTTAACGGGCCAAAGCATCAACTGGGGGCCGTGGAGCGCGATCGGTTTGGCCGCGCACCTCACGGCCACGATGCAGCGCCAGGGCATCGGCATGATCAGCCCGGCGCAGGGGCGGGCGATCTTTTGCTACCTCATGCGCCACGCCACTGCCCATGTCGCGGTGCTGCCCTTGGCCCACCCACGCCACACCTCCACCGTGATGCCTGCCAGCCGACGTAATCTCTACCAAGACTACAGCACTCTTGCCCCGGCAGAACGTCATGCGTTCATGCTCAACTACATCACCCAGCAACTCATGACGATTGGCGGTTTTACCAGCAACCAGCTTGACCATGACCAGAACCTGCTCAACATCGGCATCGACTCACTGATGGCCATCGAGCTACGCAATCGGATCAATCAAACATTTGCGCTCACGCTTCCCATCTCGCTCCTGCTGCAAGAGATCAGCCTTTCGCTATTGGCCCAGCACATCGTCGAAACGTTGGCATCCACTTCCGTAGACCATACCGCTAACTCTGATGCAGCACCACAAAATGATCTGCCTCCTCTTCATGCGACGGAAGGCGGCGACGCAGATGCCGGCTATACGATTGCTGAAGGGGAAATCTAATTGAAACCTCACAGGTCTGTTAGACCTATGAGGTCTGTCGAAAGTAGCTTCCAATGGATCATAGCGCCTCGCTGATACAGCAACTTACCCTTCAGGGTATTCGCCTTTGGCTCGCAGGGGAGAAGTTGCGCTACGCCGGCCCGCCCCAGCGTCTCACGCCGGATATCCTTGCCACATTGAAGCGCCACAAAGCAGACGTGGTGCGTTACCTGAGCACAACGCAGTTGCTGCCCGCTTCGTATGGCCAGCAGGGGCTCTGGTCGATTCACCAACAGACAGCGGAAGAGGGTGCCTATACGGTCTCGCTAGCCTTCGAGATCACCGGGCCACTCAATGTCACGCTGCTGCGTGATGTGTTCCAGTTGTTGGTGGCGCGCCATGAGGCGTTGCGGACGCGCTTGGTCTGGCAGGATGGGCAGGTGTGGCAACAGGTGGATGGGCATCAGCGGGCGTTTATCGAGGAGTTTGCGGCACCGGATTGGGATGCCGAGGAGCGCCAACGCCAACTGACCGCACTGCATGTCCGTCCCTTCGATCTGGCCCAAGGCCCGCTCCTGCGCACGACGATCATACAACACGGGCCGCAAGCCTGTACACTCCTCATAAGCGCCCACCACGCCATCGTTGATGGTTGGTCGTCCTTTCAGTTGCTCGATGAATTGTGGTGTTTCTATGAATCCTTAGCCGCCGGGCGCACCGTGCCGCTTGCGCCGGTAAGCCACACCTATGCCGATTATGTGGCATGGCAGCAGCAGATGTTGGCACAGAATGAAGAGCGGCTCTGGGCCTTCTGGCGCGATCAGGTCGGTGACGATTACCCAATCCTTGCCCTGCCCAGCGATTTCGCCCGTCCGCCCGTACGCTCACTGCGGGGCGTACACCACGCCTTCCGGTTGTCGTCTGAGCTCACCACACGCCTCAAAGGGGTAGCACAAACGCAACAGGTCACCCTCTATGTACTTCTTTTGGCGAGCTACCAACTGCTTTTGCAGCGTCATACGGGCCAGCCCGCGCTCATGGTAGGCTTACCCATGGCGGGACGCATGAGCGCCGCGTTTGGCGAAACGATTGGCTACCTGACCTCGCCCGTCGTGCTGCGGAGCGAGGTGGATAGCACGCTGAGCTTGGCTGAGCTTTTGGCCCAGGTGAAAGCACGCACCCTCGCCGCGCTCGATCACCAAGACTACCCCTTTGCCCGCTTGGTGGAACGGCTCAACCCACCGCGAGACCCCAGTCGGCCCCTGCTCTTTCAGAGCAACTTTGTCTTGCAGCGGCCCCACCGCAGCCAAGCTCTGTTGCAAACGGCAAGTGGGCAACAGGTAAGCGACCTGCATGTACGCATGCTCCCCTTGCCCCTCTTTGCCGGGCAGGAGGATATCGCTCTGGAACTGCTTGAGACCGATACCGGACTCGAGGGAATCTTCAAAGGGAGCGCCGATCTCTTTACGTCGGCGACGCTCGCCCGGATGTCCCAACGGTGGGAGGTGCTGCTCGAAGCTATCGCTGGCGATCCACAACGGAGCCTCGCCACCCCGCTCGCCGCCCTCCCCATCCTCACCCCCACCGAACGCCAGCAACTCCTGGTGGAATGGAACAACACCAGCGCCCCCTTCCCCCAGGATCGCTGCATCCACCACCTCATCGCCGCACAAGCCGCCCGCACCCCCGACGCCATCGCC
>RSAS01000325.1 GCA_003934145.1 Candidatus Viridilinea halotolerans
TCTTCCGGCGGGGGCGCGGGGGCATGGCCCCCGCAAAGCCTCTTCCGGCGGGGGCACGGGGGCATGGCCCTTCGCAAAGCCTCTTCCGGCGGGGGCGCGGGGGCATGGCCCCCGCAAAGCTTCTTCTGGCGGGGGCGCGGGGGCATGGCCCCCGCAAAGCCTCTTCCGGCGGGGGCGCGGGGGCATGGCCCCCGCAAAGCCTCTTCCGGCGGGGGCGCGGGGGCATGGCCCCCGCAAACCTTTCACTTTCCACATTCCCAACCAACATACCAAGAGGAGATCAATGAGCGACGAACCAAAAACCATCGATCCGACCGCCACTGCGGACGATACGCCGAACGCTGAGGTTGTAGCGGAGACGGTGCCGTTGCCGCTCACCGAACTAGAGGCGCGCTTGGCTCAGGCGGAAGCGCAGGCTACCGAATATAAGGATCAGTGGCTGCGCACAACCGCCGACTTTAAGAACTTTAAGCGGCGCACCGAGCTTGAACGCTCCGAGATGATCCGTAGCGCCAGCTCGGCCCTCATTATGAAGTTGCTGCCTGTGATGGACGACTTCGAGCGGGCAATTGCCAATATTCCCCCTGAGATTGCTGAGACTCCTTGGTGGGGGGGCACCCAATTGATCGCCCAGAAGTTGCGTACGGTGCTAGAGAGTGAAGGGGTTACCGCGATTGAGGCGGTAGGTAACGAATTTGACCCCAACCTCCATGAAGCGGTACTCTATGAGGATGCTGAAGGCCAAGACGGTCTGGTTACCGATGAATTGCAACGGGGCTACAAACTCGGTGATCGTGTCCTGCGCCCCAGTATGGTAAAAGTTGGTCGTGGGTAGGTGACGTGGGAGAACCAGGTTCTCCCACCGTTCCCCAATATGCATGGCAATCTAGGAGAAACATAAAAACATGCCGAAGGTAATCGGAATTGATCTGGGCACCACCAACTCGGTTGTGGCCGTGGTTGAAGGTGGCGAGCCGGTGGTCATTCCCAATGCTGAGGGTGCGCGCTTGACGCCCTCGGTGGTGGCGATGAATAAGGCGGGTGAGCGGATGGTGGGCCAGGTGGCGCGTCGTCAGGCGGTGACCAATCCGGAGAATACGATCTTTTCGGTGAAGCGCTTCATTGGGCGCAAGTTCACCGAGCAGGTGGTGCAAAAGGATATTAGCCTCGTACCCTACAGAATGAGTGGGGCGCCCAATGGCGATGTGCGGGTGACCCTCGGCGGCAAAGACTACGCCCCGCCCGAAGTTTCGGCGATGGTGCTGCAGAAACTCAAGGCCGATGCCGAAGCCTATTTGGGCGAACCCGTCACCCAGGCGGTGATTACGGTTCCCGCCTACTTCAACGACAGCCAGCGTCAGGCCACCAAAGATGCCGGCAAGATCGCGGGGCTTGAGGTACTGCGGATTGTCAATGAGCCTACTGCGTCGGCGTTGGCTTATGGTCTTGACAAAAAGGGCCAAGACGAAGTGGTGGTGGTTTACGACATGGGCGGCGGCACCTTCGACGTCTCGGTGTTGGAACTGAGCGACGGCGTGGTGGAGGTGAAATCCACCAGTGGCGACACCCACTTGGGCGGTGACGACTTCGATCAGCGCATTATTGATTGGATGGCCAGCGAGTTTCTCAAGGAGCAGGGCGTAGACCTGCGCCAGGATCGTATGGCCTTACAGCGGCTCAAAGAGGCGGCAGAGAAGGCGAAGATGGAGCTTTCGACGCTGGGGCAGACGGAGATCAACCTGCCTTTCATTACGGCTGATGGCAGTGGGCCGAAGCACCTCAACATGAACTTTAGCCGCGCCAAACTAGAGCAACTCACTACTGATTTGATCGAGCGCAGCATGGCCCCGGTGCGCCAGGCGCTCAGCGATGCGGGCCTCAAGCCGGCCCAGATTGACGAAGTGATCATGGTGGGTGGCCAGACGCGCATGCCCGCGATCCAGGAGGCCGTGCGCAAATTCTTTGGCAAAGAGCCCAACAAAACCGTTAATCCTGATGAGGTTGTGGCTTTAGGGGCCGCCATCCAGGCGGGCGTCTTGGGTGGCGAAGTCAAGGATGTGTTGCTGCTCGACGTGACCCCGCTGACGCTGGGCATCGAGACCTTGGGCGGCGTGATGACGCCGCTGATCGAGCGCAACACCACCATCCCGACGCGTAAGAGCCAGATCTTTTCGACGGCGAGCGACAACCAGGGCAGCGTGGAGATTCATGTGTTGCAGGGCGAGCGGGCCGAAGCGCGCTACAACAAGACGCTGGGCAAGTTTGAGTTGGCGGGCATTCCCCCGGCCCCGCGTGGCACGCCACAGATCGAAGTCACCTTTGACATTGATGCCAACGGCATTGTGAACGTCACTGCCCAAGACAAAGCGACGGGCAAAGAGCAGCGCATCACCATCACCGCCTCGTCGGGGTTGAGCGATGCCGAGATCGAGCAAATGGTACGCGAAGCCGAGGCGCATGCCGACGACGACCGCAAGCGCCGCGAGGTGATCGAAGCGCGCAACGCTGCCGACAGCATGATCTACGCTGCCGAGCGGGCGCTACGCGACGCCGCCGACAAAATTGACGGCACCATCCGCACCGAGGTTGAAGACAAGATCACCGCGCTACGCGCCGTCCTCGACAGCGACGACGAGCAGATGCTGCGCAACCGCAGCGCCGAACTGGGCGTCGCCATGCAGAAGATCGGCCAAGCCCTCTACGAGCATGAAGCTGCCGCCGGCCAGACGCCGCCCAAGGACGACAACGTGGTTGATGGTGAGTACAAGGTGGATTGACGCGGAGAGGCGGGGACGCGGGGACGCGGGGACGCGGAGACGCGGAGACGCGGAGACGCGGAGACGCGGAGACGCGG
>RSAS01000703.1 GCA_003934145.1 Candidatus Viridilinea halotolerans
GCTCAGCATGACGGAGGCGTTTGTTTCTCAGGAGCGCAGCGAAGGGTCTCTCGTCAGGCGAAAAGAGATGCTTCGCTGCGCTCAGCATGACGGAGGCGTTTGTTTCTCAGGAGCGCAGCGAAGCATCTCTTTTCGAGCGAAGAGAGACACTCGCTGCGCTCCTGAGAAACAAACCTTGCAATAGAGCAGTTGACCGTAGGGGCACGGCGCCGCCGTGCCCTCCCCGTGATCGCCGTAGCCATCGGGGGCACGGCAGCGCCGTGCCCCTACACCGCGTTCCTTTTGCGGTAGTACCAAACCTTGTTTCCCACGGGGCCACTGGCCCACGGGTCATTTGGTGCTCAGGGTGACAAGGCAATGCAATTCCTCAGGGTGACTTTTGCTCCACCGCAAAAATAGGATTTGGGGCTGGGGTACCCTTCAGGGTGTCTTATCGAGCGGGTCTTGGGAGTGTTCATTAAACCACTCCCTGCTTGGGTATCGGAGATCGTGCTGGGCGGGCCAGGCCCAGATGCGGCGCAGGTCGTTGAGGGTGAGTGAGGTGCGGTTGTTGCAGTAGGTGGCGGTGCGCGCTGCAAGGAGGGTGGCGAGCGCGTGGTCGGCGTAGCGGGTGATGCCGCCCCCGCCAGCGCGGTAACGCCCTAGGCGATCAATGGTCTCTAGCCAATTGATCTGCACATGGATGCTGCCCAGCCCCGCTGGTTTGGCATAGCCAAATTTGTGACGCATTTCTGGTTCGAGCACGAGGGCGTAGAGTAGCAGGTTGAAATCATCTTCAGCAAGGTTGTTGAAGTGAACCCGGAAGATGAAGTGGCTACCGCTGGCTAGTGGTTTGATATTGGCACCAAGTGACGCATGGGATGTCATGGGCGCATTGCGGGCATGAAAGTAGAATTTGCGCCCCGCCACCAAACGCTCGCTGGAGTCAAGATACCACGCGGTATGCTTTGGTTGGGGCGAGAGCAGGATGATGGTATTGATGGCTTCATGTTCCACGGCACGTATACAGATGGCATCCTCGAAGCTCACATGCCCCGCCATCAGCGGGGCGCTCTCCTGATGACCCTTCTCGCCCATGAAGCCAAACATGCGGCAAGCAGCGTCAAGCCGCGCAAGGTCGCGCGGACGCTGGAAGGCTGCCGGGAGTTTGTTCTCCCAGGTATTGATGAACCACCACGCGCCACCGTCCACGGTTTCGACGAGGCTGCGAAAGAGGCCTTTGAGCGAACTGCCAGGGATGAAGTAGGCGCGTTGTGCATTGCTATAGCGAAACCTGCGTGGTTTGCTGGGGTTGCGATCGGGGAGAAAGAGCGGCGTCTCGGCTGTTAGGCACGCCTCTAGCCGCCCGCTTACACCCTGGAAGCGATCGTGGCTTGGCCCCTGACGCCGCAAGCCGGGCTGTTGCCAGATGACACGCACGAAGTCGTAGGGGTTCATTATTCAATACCTTCGGTGCAACGGTTTGGGTGTGACCAAAATCTGTAGGGCGAGGCCCTACAACCCTTCGGACTGATGAAGGATGCGAGGTAACCAGGTTCCCTCGCGCACCCTACCAATGGTTTTGACGGCAGTTAGGCTTCTTGTAGCGTCATCCAGCGTGCATAGCAGAGCGACCCGTCAGCGGCGAGGAGTTCGTGGATCTGAATTTGGGCGCGACGGGCGTTGGCGGCAACGGGGTAGCGTAGGATGCGGGGGATGCGCAGTTCGATGAAGGCCGCTTCATCGGGGGGTAGCCCTAGGCCCGCACGATCGGCGGGGCGTACCTGTTGGCCCCAGAGGTAGTAGCTCGTTGCGCGGGTGGTTTGGTAGTCCAACGCGGTTTTGTTCATGGTGGCGGGGAGGGTGGTGCCGCAGTAGACCGCGTGGAAGGTGGTGTGGTTGCACTCCCAACGCAGTTCTTGGGTGGCATCGAAGATGCGCCCGCGCTCCCAGAGATTGTAGTCGGTGGCCGGATCGAAGTGGGTGAAGGCGCTGGCCGCGCTTTGCGCCGCTGGATCGAGGTAGTCTTGCGCCACTCGTTCGAGGTAGCACCAGGCGGGGGTAGCCCAAGCGATGGTGCTGATGAGCGCGGTGATGTTGTCCACTTCGGCCCAAGCGGCATGCTCCTCTGCTCTGGTGGTACTCATAGGATGCCTCTGATGCTCGGACGAGGTTGTTTGTAGGCGGGGAATTGCTCGATGCGGCGCACAAATTCGCTGATAGCGGCTTTTTTGAGGGCGGCGAGGCTAGCCTCTTCCCAGATCTGAACGCTGCGTATGCCGTGCTGTTTGCTGGTGGGGGGAGGGGTTACTTCGAGGGTGTCGTCGGGCCAGGTGCCGTAGGATCTGTCTGTGCCCATGAATTTGCCTAAGCCCCAGATGGTTGCCGGGTCGCGCGCTGGGGTTGGGCCGAGGTGATGGGTGCGGATGGTGCTAACGCTACCGCGCACCGCACCTAGACCGCGTGAGCCGCCTGAGCCGATGCGGATGAGTTCATCTTCAAAGTCTTGCACGACGAGGAGCAGGGCGCCGAGTTGCCAACATTCAAAATTGCGCAGCAGGATGTCGGTGCAGAAGATGGTACCTGCGGTGACGACCTCCAGTTCAAATTTGGCTTTGGGGTAGGCGCCGCCGGTGAGACGATCAATGCCCACGCCGTCGCGCTGCTCGGTCGGTGTTGGCCCCTGTGTTGCGGGGGTGAGGTAGGCGTCGCCAATGCTGATCCGCCCATGGTAAAAGGTGGAGCCAAAGAGACGTGCGGCCGGATCGGAAGCGGCGTAGGCGGCCGCGTTGGTCAGGGCCTCTTCGCGGCCCTGCGCCTTCAGTTCATCTTTACGCTCTTGAAGCCAGGAACTCACCGCTTGATCCGGCCCTTCACGCTTGAAGGGGTCGGCAATGACAATATCGTTGGGGCGGAGGGTGCGCGCTACCTTCTCAATGTGGCTGCGTACCACGCCTTTGAGCGATGAGCCGGGAATGAAGACTTCGGCGCGCCCGTTGCGGTAGGTGAGTACGGGTGTCATGTCGGGGCCGGTGAGGGTGGCGTAGCCCGACTTGATGAGCAAGGGGCCGGTGGTGGTAATGGTGAGGCTAAACAGCGCCTCGTTGACGAGACGTTTGAGCATTAGGCCACCTCCTTAAGCAGCAGTTCAATCTGCTGGTCGATCCATGGATCAAAGGGGGCAATCGGGTCGAACTTGGTGGCGTAGCTGTCGCCCTTGAGGTAGCGGATGAGCCGTTCGGCCCGTTTGCGGCTATCGGTGGCGCTCAGATCGAGTTGGTAGCCTTGGGCTGCTTCGAGGATGCAGCGCCCCAAGCCGCTGGATCGTTTGCCGCCGAGGCTGAAGAGGCCGGAACGTAGCTCGCTCAGCCCCAGGCAGGTGAGGCCCAGATCGAGGTTACTCGGATTTTCGAGCAGAAGCTCGAAGGTGAAGCCCACCGTCGCAGGGACTACCTCGTAGTCATATTTGAGCTGATCAACCGCCCGCTCCGAGTCGCGGTCTATGGCGACCCCATCGCGCCGTTGCACAATGTTTTCGGTCTCGTCGCGCAAGTAAGCATCGTTAAAGCTGAGCTTACTGGCGGTGTAGGGGGTGCCGAAGAGGTGTGCCGTGACTGGCCATTGTGCTGCGACCTCTGCTACGGTTTTGGTGTCGCTCCACTCTTCATCGCGTCGGCGCTGGTTGAATTGCTTGATCCAGGCGGCGCTGAGATCGAGCGCGTCCTTTTCCATGTTGGACAATGCCAGTGTGAGCGCCAGTTTTTCGACGGTGCTGCGAAAGGCACCTTTGAGCGATGAACCCGGAATGAAGGGCTGACCGTCGGGACGGCGCACTACCGGACTGTCGGTCGCGCCAAGGGTGCCATCGCCCCCGCCCAGGTGGAGGGCGGTACGCAGCACGAGTGTGCCGGTGAAGAGGTAGCGCCGCTCAAGGCGTCGGAAGAGATCAACATTCATGCGCTCTTACTCCCCTACTGCATGGTACAGGGCGGCGGCGACGAGGTGTTGCACGAATTCGTGTGCCAGCGCACCAGCCCATTGTTCTTGTCGCGCCCGCTCATCGTTCCTGCTCAGATTTGCGGGGATGAAGTCTAGTGGTTCTTTGATACGTATACGCAACCCTGTTTTGGCATCGTCAAGGTAGCGTCGTAATTGGGCGTAAAATTGCTTGTAGTGGTCTTTATTTCCCCAGTCGCGCCCCTCTTGATGCTTGACAAAACGCAGCAGTTCGCCCCAGTTGCGGCTGAAGGTGAGGAGGCCAACCATCTGCTTGGTGGGCAGGAGTTCATACTCTTTGAGGAAACGGTCGAGGAATTGCCGTGCTTCAGGGTAGAGCAGGGTATCGCTCAATACGCCTAGGTAGTGTTCGTCAATCTGGTTGTGCCCCATCCTTCGCTTTCCTCTCCTGTAGCATTTTGGCGTACGCGTACTGGGCAGCGACCTGGGCCACAAAGCCGCGAATGAGGCGCATGTAGATGTCTTGGCGTATGTAGGCGCGTTGGCGTTCTTCGTTTTGACTCAACTGGGGCGCAAGCTCGCTACAGATGCCATCGCACTGTCTGCGCAACTGTTGCTCGATCTCGTGCAGCAGGTTCGCGCCAAGCTGGTCGGCCTGCCACTCCTTGTGGCGTGCGGTGCGCAGTTTCACGTAGTTGAGAACGTCGCTGACCTTGCGTGAGCCGTTGGCGATGCTCTCAAGGCCGCTGATCTGAGCAGGTTTGAGGCGCACTGCCTGGTTGCCCAAGGTTTGCGCTCGAGCGTAAACATCGTCATGATCCAGTTCTTTGGCCACTGCACGGGCAATTTGTAGTCCGATACTCATGCCATCACCCCTCCAGCAAGTGCTTGATGAAACGCATCGGCGACACTCAGTTGGCCATAGCCTTCGGCGCGGCGCATGCCGACCCCTTGCACCTGCAAGCTCAGGAGAGCTTGCCAGTTGGTGAAGTCGGCGGGAAGGCGGAAGAGAAAGACGGCGCCCATACCGATGGCCCAGGTGTCGGCGCGGGGCATACCGAGCAGGCTGTTCCAGCCACGCACGCGGCGGGCGGTGGCGGTGTGAAAGACTAGTGTGGCGGCGGGGATGCCCACCGCCGCGAGGTCGGCTGGCGTGAGTTGCACACGCGGGCGCAGCAAATGGTCGTGCAGCAGCGCATCGCTGGTCAGGGTCAACGGAAGATAGATCCCGGCGGGGATCGCCAGTTGGGCGGCGTGGGCGGCGGCGTGAAACAGACGGTTGAAGTGGGCAACTCGCTCGGCGAGCGCTTCGGCGCAATCATCGGCCTCATCTGCTGGGACGATCTGCATCAAAATGCGCCCACAGCCCCGCGTGCGGTTGTTGCCCAAGCGCAGCGCCTGTTCTGCGACCAGATCTTCGACGAGAGACTCCAATGCCTGCGCGAGCGTCGCATCGCCATCGGGGATGCGCCAAGCGGCCCAGAAGTGGCTCCCTTCGGGTAGCACTTGGGTGCTGTAGAGAATATTCTGCTGGACTGTGCCGGTGTGGTAGTTGATGCCGGTGTGGCTGCGCAGGCTCGGTGTGAGTTGGGCGCGCCCGATGCGGGCCGAGAGCGCATCGCGCCGGTAGAAGCCACTGATGCGGTCGAGGTCGAACGCAGCGGCCCCACTACCCGCGCTACGCACCGGATCGAGTAGATCGGCGCGCTGTTCGCCACTCAGGGCAAAGAGGGCCAACGGAAGCAGCGCATCAGTCACCCCATCGTAGCGATCACCGCGCCTGCGACCATCGCCGCGAAAGCCTGGGAAGCGTTTGCCCGAACGGGCGGTGAGGGGCAGCGGGCGCACCGGCTGGCTGGGGGCGTTGTTCAGATCTTCGTGGTTGAACGCTTCGGGGTAGGCGTTGCCAAAACGTACGCGCTCACGCAGAAAGAGCGCCGCGAATTCGGTCTGATCGTTGCGCCGCTGGACGTGGGCCTCGGCCAGTGCGCCCAGCAGGGCGGTACCTGGAATGTAGCGGTTCAACTCGATGGCGAGCAGATCGGTGCCATCGCGGAACGAGAGTGGCGTTTCGGCAGTAATCAGCACGCGCAGGTACATCGCCTACCTCCCCTGAGCCTCTTCGCGGCTTATTTCGTAGACTTCAAGGTCAACGAGGGCATCCAACAGCGTGTGGTAGGTGGCGGCGGGAACGCTCTGGCCATCAAGGCGCAGGCTGAGCAGTGCGCAACGCACCCGCCCGGCCCCCACCGAGGTGTTTCCGCCGATGCGTTCGAGGCTGTACAACGCAGCGAGGAGGAGCGTCAACTCGTTGCTGAACGTCGGATCGCTGAGCAGGGGCACGCCATGCAGCACCCCGGCGATGCGCCCATCGAAACGCAAGGCCTCCAGCCCATACTCGCTGGTGAAGATCTGGCCGCGGCGGGCGGTACCCAAACAGCGTGCGATGCCGACGCGCGTGCGGGTGGAACTAGGGGCAAGAATAAGGCGTGGACGCGCCTTCGAGCCAACGTAGAGCAGCGCCTCATCATCGGCGCATATGGTCGCATCATCGAAACTGAGCGCGCCGGGCCGCACCCGCGAACCAAAGATGGCCGCCACCACATCGCCAGCGGGGGCAAATTCACCCACATCTTCCTCATCGTCAGCGTGGGGCAGACGGGCGGGGAGATCAAGCAGCCGCGCAATCTGTGTGGCGTGGTCGCGGAGGAGACCCTTGAATGTCGAGCCGGGGACATAGGGCAACCCATCGTTGCGGCGGGCAATGGTACGATGCACCAAACCACTGCGCATGCCGGTTCCAAAGTGAAAGGCACTCTCGAAATGGAGACGATAGTGGAGATCAATCCGCTGGATTAGCTGTGGCATGCGCCGCTCCTGGCAAAAAATCCCAAAGTTCCACAAGATCGGCCAACGGGGTCTGATAGGTTTCGTAGGTCATGCCGCTCGTATCCTGTTCGCGCAGCACGGCGAAGGGGAAGGAGAGATCGCGCTGACGCTGGCCGGTCAGGGTGGTGATCAGATCAAAGAGCGCATCCCGACTCGCGGTGCCGCGCCAGTGTACGAGCGTCTTCAGCGCATCTAGGATGGCTTGGCGCGATGAGGGTTGAAAAATGGCTTGGTTGAGCGCGGCAAGTTTACTGCGCGGCACGTCAGCCAAGCGCTCATTGCGGGCAGCGCAGAGGATGTGCAGGTCTTCAGGGCGGTAGGGGCGCATGGTGCGCACAATGCGCCGCAATTCATGCTCATCTGTTGTGAGAACGTGGTTGTAGTAGGTGGCAAAATCGAGATGGTTGGCGCTAGAAATGACAAGGAGATTGATCAGGCCACCGAGCAGCCCCCGCCGAACCGCCTCACGCTTCGCAAAACGCAGCGCACTCTCGGCAACTTCGCGCCAAACATCGAAGGGGTAGCGGGTGTGCGCCCAGACAACTGCCGCAGAGAGAGTGAGCGGCTTGCCGAGCCGGGCTTGACTCGCTTGGCCAAACGCCTCCACCAGATGCAGCGCCACCGGCAACCCATACTGCGCCGGTACCGCAAGGACAATGTCATCGCCACCCAGAATCAGGCGGTCGCAATGCTGCTTTGGAATGTCGCGCAGCGCCTGCTGCACCGTCGTACTGAGCAGATCAAAGAGCGCCGTCGCCGTCTGACCAATCGCGGGCAGAGTGGGACATGCGGCCAACAGCTTCCCCATCTGGTCGCCATCGGCAACAACCAGGGCAAAATAGCCACGGGGTTGCGAAAGCTCAGCAATCTCTTCAAAGCTCTCGGGCAGCTCCTCCTGGGCGCGGATGCGGCGGCTAGCGTCACGCTTCAACTGCGTCGCCTGCCCAATCAGGCCATCATCACGATCATACTGTGACGCATATTGCCAATCGTCCACCGCATCATAGCGCAGCAGGGGATGGCTCACACTGGCGAGGAAGGGCGGGGTGCGACTTTTGGCGGCGGCCAAACGATCGCCGAGCAGACGCCACCAGGGGCGAATATCATCGTGCTGCCAGTCAAACTGATCGGGCAGCGCTACCGCCACCCCAGTGATGCTGGCCGCACCGCCACTCGCCGCTGCGTAGGCTTGGCGCACGCGCAGCAGCGCCGATGCCACCTCGTCATGCGGCACAGCGAAGAGCGCCGAACCACCAGCCGCATAGATCGGCGGGTGGCCTACGAGGGCACGCAACGCATCATGATCGTGGTTAAGCTGGTCGAGCAGACGACTAGCCCCACGAATGTCGCGCAGCGCCTTACTGGCAAAGACATAGTCTTTGATGCGGTCGGTGTCGAAGGCAAGGAGCGAGTGGTTGGTCATGGTGATGCGGGGGGGTAGGAATTATGGGTGACGATAGGTAGGGGGTGCGGGGGAACCTGGTTCCCCCGCATTTCCCCCTTCTCCCCCTATGGTAGCTTAGCGGTGGCGGGATGGGATTCGACTCGAGTCGCATGAGGGGCTCGACTCGAGTCGAAGTACCAAGCGCGGTGGGGTGGGTATACTGGTGTAGGGTCTTCTATTACTCCAGATCCATGTGTGGCGCAAAGGTCTCACGGAGCCAGTGGGCATCGGCGCGGGTGGTCGCGTCAAGCTCCCAGGCGATAGCGCATTCAGCGAAGATCTGTTTTTTATGGGCATGCACGGTACTGATCACAATGCAGAGTTGTGCGCTGATCTCTTGGATCGTCAGGCCAGCGACGAGGGCGGCGAGGACTTCGCGCTGGCGTTCGGTGAGGCGTGCGAGGACGTGGGCGCAGCGGGTGCCGTTTTGTGCGTCGTGGTTGGCGCGGCGCTGGACAGTGCTGCTGGCGCAAGAGGCGTTTGGGGGTGTGCGCAGGAGAGGAAAGAGGTGGCCCCAAGGTTCGAGTGGGATGCGCACCAGTTGGACGTCGGCAGTGAGCGGCAGGTGCATCTGGGCACCGGCGGCGCTCTGGCGGCAGACTTCGGCGGAAGAGGCGAGGTGCCAAATGGCGTCGCTGTGGTCGAAATAGAGCATTGCGGCTGTGAGGGCCAGCATGCCGAGCAGGCTGTGTCCACCGGCGACGCAGAGGTGGATGCGCACATTGGCCTCTTTGAGTTGGCGCAAAAGGACTTGGAGGGTGTCGAGCGCATGCTGCACCGCGCCCTCACTGCGCAAGGCCGCGTGCGCGAGGCTACCGGCGCGGATCGCCAAGGGGCGGTAGCGGATATGCCGCCCCGCGTACTGCTCATTAGCAAAGGCCTGGGCCACCCGTGCCAGCGCCGTGCGGTAGCAGGGTTCGTCCAGCGAAAGATGCACCACCAGCACCTCATCAATCGGCTCGCCGCGGGCGAGCAGACGATCAAGGGCGAGGGTGACGACCTGTGGTTGAGCGCCAAGTGTGGCAATGTAGACACAACGCTGAGTCGTAGCCATGCGTAGTCACCTTTGGCAAGCAGGGGATGGATTCTCGTCTACCGTCTGCTGGCAAGCAAGGGATGGTTTCAGCCTACTTGACCATTCGGGTGCGTCCAAAGCATTCTGAAGAACTAGAACTTCTGTATCCTTCCCCAAGGATTGTTTATGGCACCCCTATTTCCCGCCATCATCGTCAATAGCGCCGCGCCTGCCGACGGGCAGCGCCGCGTCTACCAAATGAGTCAGTATCTGTGTGCATCTAACATTGCCCATTATGTATTATGGGCCGATCAGCTTGGCGTCGCGGGCTGGAGTGATCAGACGTTGCCGGAAGCGCCGTTGAGACCACCGACCGCGCTTGTGCCGCACCAAGTAGCGGCGCTCGCTCAGGCGATTCAGAAGCGCCACCTCCCGCTGTTGGTTGACGTGAGCAACCTTGATCCCGCCGGGGCCGAAGAGATTGCTGCCCGCTGCACCCATGCGCTCCTGAGTGCGACAGATAGCCCCACAGATCAACCATGGTTAGAGCTTAGTCGGCTTCACGGTTTAGTGCTGCTGCGTGATAGTAAAAAGGATGGATTCGGGAGGGGCGAAGCCCTCCCCGAAAACCCCCACCCAACCCTGAAGTTCCAAGAAGAGTATCTGGAAAACTATAGTATAAACGCAAGTGCAGATTATTATTACAAGCAATTGGTTCAGCTTTGCCAATACAGCGCAGAAGAGTGCTACCGTGCTCATGTGACTCGCACAGCAATCGATCTCGTTTTACACCTTGAGCGCGCAATCTACCCGCTGCCCGCCCACCCAAATGGCACTTGGTCGGCCACCGAACTACCGCAACTGCTCCAGAGCTTGCCTTCAGGCGAAGCCTTGGCCATCTACGGACGAGCGCCCAACTGGCTCTACGCAGCCCTCGCCAGTTTCAGCGCCCCGGCACCGTGCATGATCTTCGATGCGTGCTACGGCTGGGTCGCGCCACTGCCACTGCACCAGAGCAGCAACCCCACCAGCGGCCCGCTCGCGGGCCAATGGCTGCACCACACCAAGGAGTACAAGCGCCTTCGCCTAGCGACGGATCACATCCCACCGTCCGCGCTTGCGGGGCAGAGCATCCCAAACGCCCCGGCTGGGGAGGGGCTCATCCTCGACGGCCAACTCCCCGCGTGGCTCTGGGTCGCCCTCGTGCGTGCTTACCAACCCAGCGCCGCATGGTTAGCCATCCACCGCCACGAGACAGATGACGCCATCATCGTCTACACCACCAACCAGGAGCGGTACCGTGTAGGCACAACCATCCGCAATGCGTAGGCAGGGAGCGTGAGGGAACATGGTTCCCTTGCACCAACAAGGGAGCGTGAGGGAACATGGTTCCCTTGCACCAACAAGGGAGCGTGAGGGAACATGGTTCCCTTGCACCAACAAGGGAGCGTGAGGGAACTTGGTTCCCTTGCACCAACAAGGGAGCGTGAGGGAACTTGGTTCCCGCGCATCCTCCCCCCACCCAGAAGGAGACCAAAAAAATGCCGAGCGCCTTCATCTACCACTTACGCCCCACAGCGGCGGTGCGCGTACCAAGCGACCTCGGACGAGCGGGGCATGCCATGCTGCTCGCCATAATTGCAGCGCACAACCCAGATCTCGCAGAGCGCCTACACAGCGCGAACGAACAGCGTCCAATGACCATCAGCAACCCATTGGGGCGCGTGGCCGCAAGCGACAAAGGGGTCGTGATCGATCCCAAACGCACCTACCCGCTACGCATCACCCTGCTCAACGACATCATGGAGCAAGCGGCCCACGCATGGCGCGAAGCGCCAGCGGCCACCCTGCACCTTGGCGGAGCAACCTGGCAGATCGAGCGCATAGCGAGCCAGAGCCGCGACGATCCATGGGTGGGACGTGAAAGCTACGGCAGCCTCATCAAACGCGGAGTAGAGCGCGCGGGGCAGGGGCCGGGGCGTTGGAGCTTCACCTTCGACTCCCCAGTGAGCTTCCGCCAGCGCGGCATGTGCCAGGCGCTACCCCTCCCAGAACTCGTCTTTGGCAGCCTCCTCGACCGTTGGAACGCCCTGGCCCCCTTCCCATTGCCCGGGGAGGTACGACGTTACGCCGCCGAAGCGCTCATGGTAAGCCGTTTCGAGCTACGCACCGCCATCGTCATGAGCAAAGGAGGAACACCCCAAGTGGGGGTAGTGGGGCACTGCAGCTACATCGCACTCGAAGATGACCCCGCCATGGGCGGATGCATCGAGACACTAGCCCACTTCGCCCTCTACAGCGGCATCGGAGCTGGCACCGCCCGCGGCCTAGGCCAAGCACGCATACTCGCCAGCGGCATGCGCGGGCGCAACGAAGCCACGCGCCAACGCACAAGCGCCCCTCTTGGCCCCCTCGCATGACCCCCTAGATTGTCGCCAGCCGGGATAGAGTCACCAAAATGGCCAACATGGGCAAATCGCTACAGTATAGGTGGTCATGCACAAAACGCCACCGAGCGCATTGGTATGGGCTACAACGCACCCCCATGTGGTGCGAGGCCCTCGGAAGTACCCTACGCCCCTGAGGGGGACGGAGACGTGACCGTGCGAATGATGCCAGGGGCGCGAACAGTGTCTCGGAAGTACCCTACGCCCCTGAGGGGGACGGAGACACCGTTGCGGTCGGGGAAGCTGAACTTGCCGGCGATCCTCGGAAATACCCTACGCCCCTGAGGGGGACGGAGACGGGTCATGCCAGCAGGCCCTGCTCCGCAGGGCGGCGCCTCGGAAATACCCTACGCCCCTGAGGGGGACGGAGACCTAGTTATTAGGGTATAGCGTTATCTCGTCAAGAGTCCTCGGAAGTACCCTACGCCCCTGAGGGGGACGGAGACAGTGTCCTCCCCTCCCTTGTGCGAGTTTTGGGGGAGACTCGGAAGTACCCTACGCCCCTGAGGGGGACGGAGACCAGTTGCCTGCGCATCGAGCTGGCCCTGCAGATCCGCTCGGAAGTACCCTACGCCCCTGAGGGGGACGGAGACAAGCTCGCATCAGCCCCACCGCTATCGCGAGATATCTCGGAAGTACCCTACGCCCCTGAGGGGGACGGAGACAAAAACGGTAACTAGATAACGCACGGTTTTCGACTCCTCTCGGAAGTACCCTACGCCCCTGAGGGGGACGGAGACACTAACTCCTTAGCGTGCTCGGGACACGCTGTAAAACTCGGAAGTACCCTACGCCCCTGAGGGGGACGGAGGGGCAGGGGCTACCGAGGGATGGGCGAAAGCCTCAGGATGGCCCTCACCCCCTGCCCCCTCTCCCGCGTGGCGGGAGAGGGGGTGAAGCTGATAGAATGGTGGGGGGAGTGCGAGGATGGTTGGTGGCATCGTGGTACTGAGGAGTACCCTACGCCCCTGAGGGGGACGGAGACCCGGTCGTCCAGAGATGTTTCCAGAGCGCGGCCCTCAGCTTGGAAGTACCCTACGCCCCTGATGGGGACGGAGACACCCCGTACCCGATGGAGGCCCACAAAATTATGAACTCGGAAGTACCCTACGCCCCTGAGGGGGACGGAGACTTGTTCCTCCGCTAGCCCAATGGCCAGCGGTCTTGCCTCGGAAGTACCCTACGCCCCTGAGGGGGACGGAGACAAACTAAGTGTTATTGGAGGTATAGCAGCCAACCCCTGCTCGGAAGTACCTTACGCCCCTGAGGGGGACGGAGACAAAACCCGCCAGTCGTAAGGGGAGACCTCGACCTCCCCTCGGAAATACCCTACGCCCCTGAGGGGGACGGAGACTGATTGCCTTGAATGGAGAACCCATTGTAGTTTTTACTCGGAAATACCCTACGCCCCTGAGGGGGACGGAGACGTTTGCTGCTGAATCCCAACCTTTACGGTGTACGGATCTCGGAAGTACCCTACGCCCCTGAGGGGGACGGAGACTCGGCAGGCCCGCTCACAAAGCTGAGCGTGGGCGTGCTCGGAAGTACCCTACGCCCCTGAGGGGGACGGAGACTAGACGGGGTTATTCACCCCGAACACACCGATTCCCTCGGAAGTACCCTACGCCCCTGAGGGGGACGGAGACACGATCCAGCTACCCCGGACATTGCTGACGTGCAGCCTCGGAAGTACCCTACGCCCCTGAGGGGGACGGAGACACCCGATACCCCGCCGGGGGGGTAGCCCGCCCGACCTCGGAAGTACCCTACGCCCCTGAGGGGGACGGAGACTCGACGCACACCTCAGAAGCTTGAAACTTCGAGGTGACTCGGAAGTACCCTACGCCCCTGAGGGGGACGGAGACTGGACTACGATCACGGCACACCCAAGGAAATTTCCTTCTCGGAAGTACCCTACGCCCCTGAGGGGGACGGAGACGCGTAACGGGCGTCTCAGGCTCGGTCGGCGGCGTAACCTCGGAAGTACCCTACGCCCCTGAGGGGGACGGAGACAAGGTCTGCGCTCCGTTGAGCGCCTCTGTCGAGTTCCTCGGAAGTACCCTACGCCCCTGAGGGGGACGGAGACGCCGGGCAGGCCGGGCAGGCCGGCTCGGGCGAACCCTCGGAAGTACCCTACGCCCCTGAGGGGGACGGAGACTTGGACGATACCATTGTGGATCAGCCAGTCCATGCCTCGGAAGTACCCTACGCCCCTGAGGGGGACGGAGACCTGTCCGACCGGTCGACGTAGATGCGCCAATCCGCTCGGAAGTACCCTACGCCCCTGAGGGGGACGGAGACCAAAAGCAGAGAACGCAGTCTCTGCTCCCGAAGAGCCTCGGAAGTACCCTACGCCCCTGAGGGGGACGGTTCATGGGTGGGCAGAACATTGAATCTAGGGGCCACGAATAGGTGATGGGGAAGCCACGGATGGCCCTCACCCCCTGCCCCCTCTCCCGCGTGGCGGGAGAGGGGGTGTGGCTGATAGAATGGTGGGGGGAGTGCGAGGATGGTTGGTGGCATCGTGGTACTGAGGAGTACCCTACGCCCCTGAGGGGGACGGAGAC
>RSAS01000611.1 GCA_003934145.1 Candidatus Viridilinea halotolerans
GTGACAGAATTTTTGTTTCTCACGGGGCCACTGGCCCGCGGGCCATTTCGTGCTCAGGGTGACAATGCGGCAGGCCCAACGGGAAAGGCGATGCAATTCCACAGGATGAGCTTTGCGCTATTGCAAAAAGTGGGGATGAGGCTTGCCCCAAGGACTTTGTCGCCGCCCTAAGATGTGTGCTTGCTAGGTTTGACGCTCCCTCTTTTTACTGGTATGATCGCGCCATTCTGCTCTCTGTTTTCTGTTCTCTGTTCTCTGTTCGGGTGTGACCAAAATCTGTAGGGTTGCGCCCCCATGCGCATTAACTTAAGGGGTCTGCGGCCCCTTAAACCTCGCTGGAAAGGGAAATTTTTCGGGGGCCATGCCCCCGAACCCCCGCCGGCAGGCCCGCCAGAGGCTTACGTTAATGTGCATGGGTTGCGCCCCACGCCCCGCCGAACGGCGGGATGATGCGAGGGAACCAGGTTCCCTCGCGCACCCTTCCGACAAGTTTTGGCCACACCCCCCTGCGCTCTGCTCTCCCCGACACAAGGAGGATGCCATGCCCGAATCCAATCAGACTGAAGGACGAAAGCTTGATCACATTCGCATCGTCCTAGCCGAGGATGTGGATGCGAAGGGCGTGGCAACGGGTTTTGCGGCCTATCGCTTGCCCCATACATCCTTGCCTGAGTTGGATTTGGCTGAGGTGCATACGCGGACGACCTTTCTGGGGAAGAGTATCAGTGCGCCGTTGTTGATCAGCTCGATGACGGGTGGAGCTGGCGAGGCGCAGCGCATCAATTTGGCGCTGGCCGAGGCAGCGGAGGCGCTGGGGTTGCCGATGGGGGTTGGCTCGCAGCGGGCGGCGGTGGTGGATGGCCGTCTGGCAGCGACCTATCAGGTACGCAGGGTGGCCCCCCATATTCCGCTGCTGGCCAATCTGGGCGCGGTGCAACTCAACTATAGCTTTGGCGTAGAGCATTGCCGTCGCGCCGTCGAGATGATTGAGGCTGATGCACTTATTTTACACCTCAATCCGCTGCAAGAGGCGGTGCAGCCTGAAGGTAATACCAATTTTAAGGGGCTGCTACGCAAAATTGAGCAGGTCTGCCGTGAACTTGAGGTGCCGGTGGTGGTGAAAGAGGTGGGCAACGGCATTAGTGCCGCTGATGCCTACGAACTCTATCAGTGTGGGGTGCGCATCATTGATGTGGCGGGGGCCGGGGGCACCAGTTGGAGTGAAGTTGAGCGCTTCCGTCAGCCCCATGCTCAGGGGCGGCGCGTAGCAGGCGCCTTTGCCGACTGGGGCATCCCGACGACTGAGGCGATCGCGCAGGTGCGGGCCGCCCTGCCCTACGTAACGCTGATTGCCTCGGGTGGCGTGCGCAGTGGCGTGGATGTGGCGAAGGCGATTGCACTGGGCGCTGATCTCGCCGGTACCGCCAAGCCTGCGCTCTTTAGTTCGATTGATGAACGTGGGGCCGAAGCGGTGGTTGAGGGGTTGACCGCCTTCATCAGTGAATTGCGGGTGGCGATGTTTTGCACGGGCTGCGCCGATTTGGCGGCGCTGCGCGCATTAAGTCTGCTACGCTGCTAACGTGGATGTCTCCCACCTCGCCCTCCGCGATTTTCGTAACTATCAGCGCCTCGAACTCGATCTGGCCCCCGCAATTACGCTGTTCTACGGGCCTAATGCGGCGGGCAAGACGAGCATTCTTGAGGCGCTCTTCTTCTTGGCAACGGCCCGTTCGCCGCGTATCAGTGCCGACCGCGAGTTGGTGCGCTGGGATGCAGAGGGCGAGGCGGGGGTGCCGCCCTTTGCGCGCCTAGCGGCTGATGTGCGCCGCCAAGCGGGTGCGCTGCGCCTGGAGGTGTTGGTGCAGCGCCGTACCGATGAGGATGGCCAACTCACTGCAGCCTCGAGCAAGTTGGTGCGTATTGATCGCCGTGCGGCGCGGGCGATTGATCTGATTGGACAGTTGCGGGTGGTGCTTTTTACGCCAACCGATCTGGTGCTGGTTGATGGCCCGCCCAACGAGCGGCGACGCTACCTGGATATTACCCTCTCGCAACTCGATCGCCACTATGTGCGCACGCTCGCCCACTACCAAAAGATCGCCCAGCAGCGCAATAGCCTCCTGCGCGCCTGGCGCGAGCGTCGCCGCCCGCCACGGGCGGTGGACGAGGAGTTGGCCTACTGGGACCAGGAGTTGACGGCGGCGGGTGGTTACCTGCTGGCCGAAAGGCTGCGAGCGGTGCGTGAACTCAACACGTTGGTTGGCCCGCTCTACCAAGCGATTAGCGGCGGTAATGCGCCCTTGGTGGTAACTTACCAAGCCAGCCTAGAACTCGACACCACCCAGAATGCCAGCGGCCTGACGAGCCAACTGGCGGCGGGGCTGCACGCGGCACGCCGCGACGAGTTGGCACGCGGCCAGACGCTCTTGGGGCCGCATCGTGACGATCTGGTCTTTAGCGTGAATGGGATCAACTTGGGGCGCTACGGTTCACGCGGGCAGCAGCGCAGTGTGGCTCTGACGCTAAAACTGGGCGAGGCGGAATTGATGCGCCAGCGCGCCGGTGATGCGCCCGTGCTGCTGCTCGACGATATGCTGAGCGAGCTTGATGCCCAACGCCGCGCCCATCTGCTCGCCACCATCCAGCGGCCCGACCAGCAGACGCTGCTCACCGCAACCGACCTGAGCGACTTTGGGGCCGCTTTTTTGGCCAACATCACCCGACTGCGCGTGGAGGAGGGACGGGTCTACCCGGGGTGACGCGCCGCGCACCGCTTGCGCCTTGCGGCGGGGGGCTTCGACAAGCTCAGCCAACGGGCCGTTGGCTGAGCTTGTCGAAGCCAACGGC
>RSAS01000033.1 GCA_003934145.1 Candidatus Viridilinea halotolerans
GCACCACCCGCGAAACGGTCAACCGCGTCTTGGCCAGCCTACGCGAGCAGGGGCTGATTCAGATCGAACGCGCCCGCGTCAGTGTCTTGAATTTGCCGCGCCTCGAACGGCTGCATGAGTAGACGCGATGCGTCCGGAGAGGGGGAGAGGCGGGGGAACCAGGTTCCCCCGCACCCCCTTCCTACAAGTTTTGGTCACACCCTCTCTGTTCCACTGTTCTCTGTTCCTCTGTTCTTCTAAGGAGGCCCACCATGTTCTACCTCTTCCTGCTCGCCCACCTCGTTGCCGACTTTGCATTGCAGCCTTTGTGGCTCGTATTACGCAAACGCCACTGGTATGGCCTCGCAATCCACGTTGCTCTCGTGATGATCTGTATGCTCGCTTTGGGCCTCGTCGAACCTGCGGCGCGGGCGTTGTGGCCAGCAATGTTGGCGATTAGTGCCATCCACTATGGTGCCGATTGGTGGAAAGTGCGCTATGGCGATAAGCTCTTTGGCCTACCTTGGGTGCCCTATGCGTTGGATCAGATTATCCATGTGACAACGCTGGTAGTCGTGTTGAGCTGCGCCGTCCCGATGGCGCAACTCTGGTCGCCGGATGCTGTCGCCTTTGGTTGGGTGGCGATCTACCTCAGCGGCTACATTCTGGCCGCCCTAGCGGCCCCGATTACGCTGATTGTGCTCTTCGATCCCAGTTTCCGCCACGCGGCCCAAGCAGCCCAAGCGCGGGTGCGCTGCCTCGTTGCGGCCAGCGCCGTCTTGAGCCTGAGCCTGCTGGCGGGGCCTGCGGCCCTGCCGGTGACCCTCGCCGGCCTGGCGTGGGCGACGCGCCGCCCCGCGTCGTCCCACCCGCTCGACACGCCCAACGGCCTGATGGCGGTGGTACTCGTCGCCGCCACAACGGGCGCCCTGCTGGCGGGCTTGCGCTAAGAACCCGCACGGCAACGCCAAGAATCGCCCCCTGCCCCTTCTCCCGCATGCGGGAGAAGGGGCAGGGGGTGAGGGCCATTACGGGGCATCACCACCATCTATTTCGTGCGCCATTGTCAACAAAGTGTTGCGACACCTTTACATACCGTACAAAGCTCTTTGCGTTTGCTTAAGAAAAATAGCCTATCATGGAGATGTATCACCTGACAAGGATTTTTGGGAGGCTTAGGCTTTCCATGCGCATTACCTTAAGGAGCCTGCGGCCCCTTAAACCCCGCCGGAAGGGGAAAGTATTGAACATGCCGCATAGCACATTGCGCCAGAGCGTATTGCTATGCGGCACGCCCTACTTGTCACTCGTCACTCATCACTCGTAACTGGTATAAGCCAGCAGTATCCTCCCGATCTCCCCAGCGCCCGCATGCGCAAGTGCAAGCTTGCTGGAAGCAGAACCATTGAGCATTGCTCCAAGCGAGACCGCACAGGTTTGTGTTGCCTGTGCGGTCTCTGTGTCAAAAAACCATGCTCACCAAGAACCAAACCCCAGAACCCTCCTCCATGGATCAGCAACTCGCGGTGCAAGCCGAACGTGAGGCGGGCGCATTGCGCTACCGCGCCCTCGTGGATGCGCTGGATGTGAGCCTCTGTCGCTGGTTGCCCGATACGACGCTGATCTTTACCAATGATCGCTACCGAGCTATCTTTGGCATGCCTGCCGATGTGCAGGGGCAACAATGGCTTGATTTTGTGCCTGAAGCATCACGCGAGACGACGCGCACGTTTTATCAGGCCCTGGCGGCTGATCCCCGCACGGTTTCGTATGAGCATCCCGTCTGTGTCGGGAGTGGTGATGTGCGCCACTACCATTGGACCGATACTCCCATCTTTGATGCTAGCGGAACATTGATTGAGTTTCAGTCGGTGGGCATTGATATTACCGATCGTAAATATGCCGAACAGTCACAATTCTACGCCCGCAAGCAGTTAGCTACCATTGCATCATTGGAACATATGCTGGCCGCGACCACCGCCCCGGATCAGGTCTATGCGCTGGTCTTCCAAGGGGTGCGCGATCTCTTTCCTGCGGCCCATACCATCCTGGTGGCGCACTACGATGAGCAACACGAAGAGTTGAGCGCGGTGCTAGGTTTTCATGATGAGCAGGAGGTTGATCTCACCGGGTTGCCCGCGTTCACCCTTGCTGCGCACCCCAAACAACTCTATGGCCAAGCCATCACCACGCGCCAACCGCTGCTGGTTGCCCTTGATGCTGATGATGGCTTGGCCCTAGAGACGATGGTTCCCCTTGTTTCCGCTAACCCCAAGCCGGTGTATGCGTTGCTCTATGTGCCCATGGTGACGCAAGAGCGTGTGTTTGGTATTATTGAGATTCATGGGGGCGAAACGGGATTTTTTAGCATCGAAGATGCCAATGCCATTGCCTTGGTAGCGAATACGGCGGCGGTCTGTTTGCAAAATACGCGCCTCTATGCGTTGGCGCAGCGCGAATTGGAAGAACGGATCCAGGTCGAGGCCGCCCTGCGCATCAACGAACGCCGCTTTGCTACGATCTTTGATGCGAGTCCGGTGGGCATCGGCATCACCCGCTTCAGTGACGGGTGTGTGCAGGAGGTCAACCAAGCCCTTTTGCAACTTCTGGGGCGTAGCCGTGAAGCGCTGCTGGATCAACCCATTCAGACGCTGGGCATCTGGGCTGATCTCGCCGACCGCCAATGCATGCTGGAACAGCTTCAGCAGGCGCATCGCGTCACCGCGTTCGAGACTACCTTCTGCCGTGGTGATGGCCAACGGTTGCTGGTCTTGGTCTCGGCGGAGCTGCTCGCACTCAACAATGAACCCAGTATTCTCCTCCAGGTTGTGGACATTACCGATCGCAAGTTGGCCGAAGAGCGCCTGCGGGCGAATGAGGAACTCTACCGTGGGTTGATCCAGAGCTTGGATAATGTCGTGGCCTTGGTTGATCCCGCTGGCGTCTATCACTATGTAAACGATGTAGCAGCACATGCATTAGGTGGAAAAGCAGATGATTTTATTGGTAAAAATATAAGCGAAATCTTTCCACTACATGTTGTGGCAGTGCAAATGGCTGCGCTGCAGCAGGTGGTGCGCGAAGATCGCCGCTTAGTTACCGAAGATCTGACGGTGATCCAAGGCCAGCCGCGCTGGTATCGCACCGCGCTTCAGCCCATCCACGACGAGACGGGGCATGTCAGTTATGTTCTGATCAATGCCACCGATATTCACGATCTAAAGCAGGCCCAGCAGGATTTGCAACAACTCAATCAGCATCTTGAGCTGCGGGTGCAGGAACGTACCGCCGAGGTGCAAGATCTCTACGACCGCGCCCCCACCGGCTACCATTCGCTTGATGCCAATGGCAAGTTCATCCGCGTCAATCGCACCCTCGCCGATTGGTTGGGCTATACCCGCGATGAACTGCTTGGACAACACTTTACGACACTGATGACACCAACAAGTCAGTTGCGTTTTTATGAACATTTTTTAACATTTAAACAAGATGGATTTATACGCGATCTAGAATTTGAATTCATTCGCAAAAATGGCAGTCTGATCCCCATTCTGCTCAACGCCACCGTGATTTACGACGAGCAGGGCAGCTATGTAATGAGCCATTCGACCACGTTCGACATGACGCAGCGCAAGGCGGACGAGTTGGCGCTGCGCGAGAGCGAAACGCAAAACCGGCTGCTCTTTGATGAGTCACCGGAAGCCTTTGTCCTTTTTGATGCGCAACGCAGGATCGTGCGTGTCAATTATGCGTTTCAACGCCTGACTGGCTACGGCGGTCTGGATTTTACCGGCGTAGCGTTGGCGCAACTCGTGATGCTCAACAGTGCCGATAGTAGCCTGCTGCACCATGCCACCACCGAGGCGCAGCAATCACAGCAGGTCATTCCTGCCGAATTTCGGCTTACCACCGCCACCGGCGAGCAGCGTCATGTCGCGGCGCGCATCTTTGCGCTAGCGCTTAAGGGCCAACGCCACTACCTGATGGCGCTGCGCGATATTACCATCGAGAAGCAGGCCGAAGCTGCGCTGCGTTTGGCCAATGCCGAATTGGCCTACGCCGCCAAAGCCAAGGATGAGTTCTTGGCCAATATGAGCCACGAGCTGCGCACGCCACTCAATGCCATTCTCGCCTTTAGCGAAAGTATGATCGAACAGGTCTACGGGCCGATTACTGCACGGCAGCAGGTGGCAATGGAACATGTGATGAGCAGCGGCAGCCACCTGCTCAGCCTGATTAACGACATCCTCGATCTCTCGAAGATCGAAGCGGGACGCTTAGAATTGCAGATCGAGTCGGTTGATCTCAGCGCTGTCTGCGAAGCCAGTATGCTCTTTGTGCGTCAGCAGGCGCTCAAAAAACGCTTGCGCCTGAAGTTGCACATGGTCGAGCAACACTTTCATTTCCAAGCCGACCCGCTGCGCCTCAAGCAGATCCTCGTCAATCTGCTCTCCAATGCGGTAAAATTCACCCCCGATGGCGGTAGCGTTACCCTTGAGGTGGGCTACAACGCGGAAGCAGAGGTGGTGCGTATCGCCGTCCACGATACTGGCATCGGCATTGCGCCTGAGGATCTGGGACGCCTCTTCCAGCCCTTTAGCCAGCTCGATACACGCCTCAGTCGCCAGCACGCTGGAACGGGGCTCGGCCTGGCGCTTGTGCGCCGCCTGGCGTTGCTCCACGGTGGCAGTTGCGTAGTCGAAAGTAGGCCCGATCTCGGCAGTACCTTCATCATTACCCTGCCCTGCAAGCCCCAACTCGTTGTTGATCTGACATCCACAGATACCGAAATAACAGCAGCGGCAGAGAAAGATGCGGCTGACATAGAACCATGCGGTATACAAATTCTTCTCGTTGAAGACAACGAAGTCAGCAGTGAAGTCATCAGCGACTACCTGCGCGGAAAAGGCTATGTCGTCTTCACCGCCAGCAACGGCCAAGAGGCACTCGATCATGCGGCGGTACTCAAGCCAGCCTTGATCCTCATGGACATCCAGATGCCCGAGATGGACGGCTTCGAAGCCATCCAGCACCTGCGCGCCCGCCCGTGCTGCGCCACCACCCCCATTATTGCCCTCACCGCCCTCGCCATGAGCGGCGACCGCGAGCGCTGCCTCGCTGTCGGAGCGAATGCCTACCTCACCAAGCCGGTCAAGCTCAAGCACCTGGTGGCGACGATGCGGGAGTTGTTGTAATCCTGGGGGAGGGCTGCGCCAAAGTCACCTCCGGTGCGGGTTCGGGGAATGCATTGCCCACGCCCCCAACCTGACGCAATCGTCATTCCTCTTCACTACTAAACATGATAGAATGGCTTACTATTTAGCTTCGTTCTAGCACCTAACCTCTTCTTTACCCGTATCCGTGTTAGGAGCTCTGTTATGCACACGCCGCACAATCAAGCCCCGCGCCGCAACGCCTGGCCACTGCTGCTCATTTTGGGGTTGCTGGTGAGCCTTTTTGCCCTTGTGCCCCCTAAGCCGGTGTTGGCGCAGGGGGTGGTCTATGTTGATGCCAACGCGACGGGCGCGAACAATGGCACCTCGTGGGCCAATGCATATACCAATCTGGCCACCACCATTACGATGGTACCGCTGAATAGCCAGATCTGGGTGGCCGCTGGCACCTACTACCCCGGTGCGGCCCGCAATAACAGTTTTGTTATGCGCAACGATGTCGCTATTTATGGCGGCTTTGCCGGCGGCGAGACACTCCTTGAGCAGCGCGATTGGCGCGCCAATGTGACGGTGCTGAGTGGCGATATTGGGGTGGTTGGCAATAATACTGATAATAGTTTTCATGTCGTTAATAATACTAATAATAGCCTAAACGCAACCGCAATTCTTGATGGCTTCACGATTACAAGTGGTAATGCTAATGGTGCCGATCCTGATAATGCTGGTGGCGGCATACGCAATCAAAATAGCAGCCCGATGCTGCGTAATTTAATTATTCACAACAATAATGCTTTTCAGTTTGGCGGCGGTATCTACAATTTGACGAGTAGCCCCACCTTGGTCAACGTAGTTATTAGTGGTAATGTTTCGGGTGAATCAGGTGGGGGGATGTCTAATGATACCAATAGCAGCCCCACGCTGACCAATGTAACGATTAGTGGCAATCGTACCTTAAACACCAATGGCGGCGGTATTGAGAATTATGGTGGCAGCAACCCAAACATTCGTAACAGCATCATCTGGGGCAATGCTGGCGGCGCATTTTTTAATACTGCTTCTGCGCCCGTCGTGAACAACAGCATTGTTGAGGATGGCTGGGTTGGGGCTGGGGCAGCTAATCTCGCTCTGAATCCCCAGTTCATCGCTCCGGTGGTGGCGGGGGTGGGTGCGCCCACCGCCGCTGGCAACTATCGTTTGCAGGGCATCTCCCCGGCGATCAATGTGGGCAGCAATGCCTTTGTGCCGGGTGGTACCACGACCGACCTGGATCGTAATCCGCGCACCATGAATACCACCGTGGATATGGGGGCGTTTGAGTGGCAGCCGGTGATCTATGTGCGCCCGGGCGGCGCGGGCGCGGGCGGGAGTTGGCAGAATGCCCGCGATCTCGCTGCTGCGCTTGTTAATGCCCAGGCTGGTCAGGAATTGTGGGTGGCTACGGGCACCTACGCCCCCGGCAACGCCCGCGCCGATAGCTTTGTGCTCCGCAATAATGTCGCGCTCTATGGTGGCTTTGCTGGCACCGAGAGCCTGCGCACTGAGCGCGATTGGGCAACCAATGTGGTGACCCTGACGGGCGATATTGGTACGCCCGGCGATGTGAGTGACAATAGTTACCATGTTGTGCTTGCCAATGCGGTTGATGCCACAGCGATCATTGATGGTTTTACCATTACGGGTGGCAATGCGAATGTGGGCGGTTCGACAAATCGTGGTGGGGGCATTCGCAATAGCACTGGTGCGCCTACGCTGCGCAATCTGATCGTTCGCAATAACCGCGCGATCTTGGGCGGTGGTGGCCTCTATAATTGGGCCGGTAGCCCCGTCATTAGCAATGTGCTGCTGCTTGAAAACCAATCCGACGGCTCCGGTGGTGCGTTGTTCAACCAAGGGGGGAGTAATCCCACGCTCACCAATGTCACCATCAGTGGCAATCAAGCCTACGAGGGCGGTGGTATCTATAACGATAACAGCAACCCTACGCTCACCAATGTGCTGATGAGTGGCAATTTTGCGTCGTTTAATGGCGGTGCAATCGCGAACAACAATAGTATCCCCACGCTCACCAATGTGACAATGAGCGGCAACCGTGCGGCCAATTGGGCCGGTGGCATTGGAAGTTGGAGCGGGGGCAGCGCTACCGTGCGCAATAGCATCATCTGGGGAAACATTGGCGGTAGCGCCGCCAACATTGGCGGTGGCACGCCCGCCGTAAGCTACAGTCTTGTGGAGGGCGGCTATGCTGGCGCGGGTAATCTCGCCAGCGACCCCCTCTTCGTCAACCCCATTGCGGCGGGCAGCGCCCCCACCACCACCGGCGACTACCGCCTCCAGGCCGCTTCGCCTGTGATGAATGTCGGCGACAATACGCTCATTCCTGGCGGCATCGCCACCGACCTTGCGGGTAACCCGCGTATTATTGGCGCGACGGTGGATATGGGCGCCTATGAAGCCCTGCCTGCGGTACTCTCCATCAGCCGCGCCGGCGCGAATCCCACCAATGCGGCTACTGTTGCCTTTACCGTCACCTTTAACATGCCTGTGGTTGGGGTTAATGCGGGCGATTTTGCTATGATCCTCACGGGTGGTCAGGTTGGTGCAAACATCACTAGCGTCACCGGCGGTGGCACCACTTGGCTGGTCACGGTAGCGACAATGGCGGCAGAAGGCACCATTGGCCTCAATCTGGCGGACGATGACACCATTCAGACCAGCGCTGCGCCGCCGGTGCCGCTTGGTGGTGCTGGGGCAAATAATGGCAACTTCACGGGCCAAGTCTATGACGTGGATCGCGTGCCGCCCACGCTAACCCTTAGCGCCCCCTCGTTATCCATTACCAACAGCGGCCCCGTCACCTACGCGGTGAGCTTTGCGGGCGCTACTACCGCTACCTTTACCAATACTGATGTGACACTCAATGCCACGGGCTCGGCGATGGGTACGGTCGCGGTGACGGGCAGCGCCCCCAATTTCATCGTCACGATCAGTGGCATCACTGGCAACGGCACGCTCATCATCAGTGTGGCTGCCGGGGCTGCCGCGGATGCGGTGGGCAACCTGAGTCCCGCCATAAGTAGCGCCGCTTTCATAGTGGATAATACGCCGCCCACGCTGAACCTCAGCGCCCCCTCGACAACCATCACCAACAGCGGCCCCGTCACCTACGGCGTGACCTTCGCGGGCGCGACGGGCTACACCTTCGACGCCAACGACGTCACGCTCAATGCGACTGGCACGGCAACGGGCACCATTGCAGTAACGGGTAGCGGCCCGGCGTTCGTGGCTGAGATCAGCGCCATTAGTGGCAATGGCACGCTGGGCATCAGTGTCGCGGCGGGCGCGGCCACCGACGCGGCGGGCAACCTTGCGCCTGCGGCGGGGCCAAGTGCTACCTTCGCGGTAGACAACATACCCCCTGCCGTCGCCATCAGCGGCCCCTCGGTACTCACCACTAGCAGCGGCCCGGTCACGTATACCGTCACCTTTACCGATGCAGCCGCCTATACCTTCACGCCTGCGAGTGTCATCCTTAACCCCACCGGCGGTGTGACCGGTAGCGTTGCGCTCAGCGGGGCTGGCCCCAATTTCGTGGTAACCATTAGCACCATCACGGGCAACGGCACGCTGGGCATCAGTGTCGCGGCGGGCGCGGCCACCGATGCGGCGGGCAACCCCGCGCCTGCGGCGGGGCCAAGTAGCCTCTTTACGGTGGACAATGCGCCGGTGGCGGTTGCCATTGGCTCGCCTTCGGCCAGCCTCACCATAAGCGGCCCGATCGCCTTTCCCATCACCTTTACCGATGCGACGACGATCAGCCTGACGGCGGCGGCGGTGAGCCTCAACACCAGCGACGGGATTACCGGTGACATCAGTGTGAGCAATGGCACCACGGCCAACCCGACGATCACCATTGAGAACCTAGCGGGTGACGGCACCTTTACCATTAGCATCACGGCGGGTGTCGCATGGAATAGCGTTAACACGCCCAATGCTGCGAGTGGCACGAGTAGCACCGTGACGGTGGACAATACGCCGCCGAGTGCGCCCAGTGTCACGGGCACGACCCCGACGAACGATACGACACCCACTTGGAGTTGGACGGCGGGTAGTGGCGATGGGAATGACACGTTCCGCTACAAGCTCAATGACAACGAATTCACCAGTGGTTTTACGCTTACCACCGATCTGCTTTTCACTCCGGCAAGCCCTTTGAGCGCAAGCAGCCACACGCTCTATGTGCAAGAGCGTGACGCAGCAGGCAATTGGTCGGCCAGTGGTAGCTTTGCCATTGTGATCGATACCAGTGCGCCCAATGCGCCCAGCGTGAGCGGCGCAACGCCCACCAACAATACGACGCCCACCTGGAGTTGGGCGACCGGCGGCGGCGGCAATTTGACGTTCCGCTACCGCCTCGACAACGCCGACCTCACGACGGGGGCCACCGTAACGACTACTACCAGCTTCACCCCGGCGAGCGCCTTGAGCGCGGGCAGCCACACGCTCTACGTGCAGGAGCGCAACACCGCCGGAAATTGGTCGGCCAGTGGCAGCCACACCATCCTAATCAATACGACGGCGCCCACGGTGAGCCTGACGACTGCCGTTGGCAACCCCACCAATGCCAGCCCCATTCCCGTAACGGTCACCTTTAGCGAGTCAGTGAGCGGGTTTATCGCTACGGATGTGACGTTGACCAACGCCACCCTGAGCGATTTTGCGGGCAGTGGCGCAAGTTACAGTTTCAACCTGATCCCGCAGGGCCAAGGGCTGGTCACGGCCACCGTTGCGGCGGGGGTGGCAACCGATACCGCGGGCAATCTCAATGCTGCCAGCGCACCACTGAGCCGCCTCTACGACACCGTCGCGCCCACGGTAACCACCACCACACCTGCGGCGATCAATGCGGCCAACGCCGCCAGCTACCCCGTGAACGGCACCTGCACCAGCGGCGATGGCGACGTGAGTGTGAGCGTGGGCGGTGTTACCGGCACGACGGCCTGTAGCGCGGGCAGCTTCAGCATCACGCTTGATGTGAGCAGTGTGGCCGATGGCGCAGCAGTTAGCGTCAGTGCCAGCCAGACTGACGCGGCGGGCAATCTTGGTACGGATGCCACCAGCGTGCTGAAAGATACCATCGCGCCCACGACGAGCATCAGCAGCCCCTCGGCCACGCTGACCAACAGCGGCCCTGTCACCTACACGGTGAGTTTTGCCAACGCCAACATCCACAGTCTCACTTTGGGCCAGATCAGCCTCCAGGCGACGGGCACCGCCACCGGCAGCATCGCGCTGAGCGGCAGCGGCCCGGATTATCTGGTTACCATCAATACCATCAGCGGCGACGGTACGCTGCGCATTGGCGTGGCCGCCGGGGCCGCAAGCGACACGGCGGGCAACCCGAGCAGCGCGGCGGGGCCGAGTACGCCCTTCAGCGTAGACAACATTGCGCCCAGTGCGCCCAACGTTACGGGCACAACGCCCACCAATAACACGACGCCCACATGGAGCTGGACGGCGCAAGGCGGTGGCGACGGCACCTTCCGCTACAAACTGAATAACAACGACTTCACCAGTGGCTTTACGCTTACCACCGATCTGCTTTTCACTCCGGCAAGCCCCTTGAGCGCAGGCAGCCACACGCTCTACGTGCAAGAGCGCGACGCGGCGGGCAATTGGTCGCCCAGTGGCAGCTTTGCAATTCTGGTGGATACGAGCATTCCCAGTGCGCCTCTGGTGACTGGCACGACACCCACGAACGATACGACCCCCACCTGGGATTGGACGGCGCAAGGCGGCGGCAATGGCACCTTCCGTTACCGCCTCAACAATTCCGATCTCACGACGGGGGCCACCGTAACGACTACCACCAGCTTTACCCCCGCGACGGCGCTGGCCGAAGGCAGCCACACGCTCTACGTGCAGGAGCGCAACACCGCCGGGAATTGGTCGGCCAGTGGCAGCCACGCCATTCTGGTTGACACCACTTCGCCCACGGTCACCCTCAGCACCACGCTGACCAGTCCCACCAATACAACCCCGATTCCGGTGGTAGTCACCTTTAGCGAGCCAGTGAGCGGCTTCGTCGCTGCGAATGTAACGCTGGCGAACGCCACCCTGAGCGCCTTCGCGGGCAGCGGCGCAAGCTACAGCTTCAACCTGATCCCGCAGAGCGAAGGGCTGGTGACGGCAAGCATTGCGGTGGGAGTGGCGACCGACGCAGCGGGCAATCTCAACGCAGCCAGCGCGCCGCTGAGCCTCGACTACAACACCACCGCGCCCGTAGTGACGATCAATGCGCCCACGCCGATCAACGCGACCAATGCGGCCAGCTATACGGTGGCGGGCACCTGTAGCGCAACCGCGCTCGATGTGAGTGTACGCATCGGCACGGTGCTGGTGACAGCGCCGTGCAACAGTGGCAACTACAGCGCCAATCTTGCGGTGAGCGGCGAACCTGACGGCGAGCTAACGATCCGTGTCGAACAGCTCGATGCCGCCAGTAATCTGGGTTACCGCACCGCTACCACCGTCAAAGATGTGGTTGCACCCACAACCAGCATCAGTGATCCGTCGCTCACCCTCACCAACTCCCAGCCGGTGAGCTACACCGTCACCTTTGCGGGTGCCGACAGCTACAGCTTTGCCTTGGGACATGTCACCCTCCACGCGACGGGCAGCGCCACGGGCACGCTCGCCATCAGCGGCAGCGGCCCTAGCTTTACGGTGACGATCAGCAGCATCAGCGGCGACGGAACGCTGGGCCTCAGTGTGGCGGCGGGCGCGGCGCGCGATGCCGCCGGGAACGATGCCGTGGCGGTGGGGCCAAGCGCCCCCTTCACGGTAGACAACACGGCCCCCACGGTGAGCATTGGCGCACCAACGCTGACGCTGATCAACCAGGGGCCGGTGGACTTCCCGCTCACCACGCTCGATGCAGCGAGCGTCAACCTGACGGCCTCCGCCGTAACCTTCACGCCGAGCGCGGGGGTGAGTGGCACCGTAACGATCATCAATGGCACGAGCAACAACCCCGTGGTGCGCATCGAGAACCTAAGCGGCGACGGCAACTTCAGCATCAGCCTCGCAGCGGGCATCGCCCAGGACGCGGCGGGCAACTCGAGTGCGGCGGTCGGCCCGAGTGAAACCGTGGCGGTGGACAACACCGCGCCCACGGTGAGCATCAGTGATCCTTCAGCCGAACGCACCAACACCGGCCCTGTGAGCTACACCGTGAGCATTGCGGGGGCGGATAGCTACAGCTTTGGTTTGGAACGTGTCGCCCTCAACGCAACCGGTAGCGCCACGGCGACCCTTGCGGTGAGCGGAGCGGGGCCAACCTTCACCGTGACGCTCGACGCGATCACCGGCGACGGGCTGCTCGGCATCAGTGTTGCCGCCGGTGCCGCGCACGACGCCGCAGGCAACCCGGCGCTGGCGGCAGGGCCAAGCTCTCCCTTCAGCGTAGACAATACCGCGCCCACGGTGAGCATCAGCACCTCGCTGAGCAACCCGACCGACGTGAGCCCCATGCCCTTCAACGTCACCTTCAGCGAGCAGGTCTTTGGCTTCACAGCGGACGACCTGACGATCAGCAATGGCAACGCGAGCGACTTCGCGGGCAGCGGCGCAAACTACAGCTTCAACCTGACGCCACAGAGCGAAGGGCCGGTGACGGTGACGCTTGGCGTCAACGCCGCTACAGACAACGTTGGCAACCCCAACATCAGCGGCGCAAGCATAAGCCTAGTCTACGACGCCCGCCCGCCCAGCGTCGGCCTCAACCCACTCGGCCCGATCAACGCGGCCAACGCGAGCCGCTACACCATCGCCGGGGCGTGTACCAACGGTGTTGGCAGCGTCACGGTGACGGTAGGCACCTTTGATGTAGAGGTACCTTGCACCACCGGCAGCTACAGCACCACGCTTGATCTGCGCGGCATTCCCGACGGCAACGCAATCGCCATCAGCGCTCACCAGAGCAACACCTTGGGCAAACTAGGGCGCAGTGAATTCACTGCGGTCAAAGACGTGATTCTGCCGCAGATCACCATCAACCCGCTCGGGCCAATCAATGCCAGCAACGTGGCACGCTACAGCGTGAGTGGCACATGCAGCGCGGGTAAAGGCGATCTGGCGCTCGACATCGGCGGCATCCAAGCGATTGTCGGCTGCACCGGGGGCGTCTACAGCCACAACTTCAACCTAAGTAGCCTTGGCGACGACAACCCGATCATCGTGAGCGTCAGCCAGACCGACGCGGTCGGCAACCGCGACGCGACGGAATTCCTTCTGCTCAAAGACGTTGTGCGGCCAAGCACCAGCATCGTCAGCGGCCCCAGCGACCCCACTGAAAGCCGCACGGCCAACTTCATCTTCAGCGGCAACGACGGCAGCGGCAACGGCAGCGGGATCGAGCGCTTCGAATGTGCGCTGAACAACGCCGCCGTCTTCCAACCCTGCGCCAGCCCGTACACCCTCAACAACCTCGCCACAGGCAGCCACACCCTACGCGTCCGCGCCGTAGACCATGCAGGCAACGTTGATCCCAACCCAGCCAGCCACCGCTGGACGGTACAGATCATCACGGAGCCGCCAGTGCTGCAGCATGTCTACTTGCCGCTCGTGGTGCGGTAGGGGCATGCAGGGGGGGGGCGTAGCCGCCCCCCGAAAAATCTTGTTAAGGATGGTTTCAGAGAGTACGATTTTACGCAGTAGCGCAAAACTCGCCTTGTGGGATCGCACCGCCTTGTCACCCTGAGTTGAACGGTAACGTTACCACGAACCATGTCTAGGCGGTAAAGCACCCTGAAACCATCCCTACCTTCCCGCAGGCGGAGTTGCAACAACTCCTGCGACAAAACAAACGAGCCACTCTGCACAGAGTAGCTCGTTTGCGTCTCACGCCTCACGGATCACGCCTCACGCATCCCGCCTCACGGATCACGCCTCCCGTCTCACGGATCACGCATCCCGTCTCACGGATCACGCATCCCGTCTCACGG
>RSAS01000009.1 GCA_003934145.1 Candidatus Viridilinea halotolerans
GCTCAGGGCAAGCCCGAACCCCCGCCGACAGGCCCGCCAGAGGCTTACGTTCATGTGTGTGGAGGTGCGCCCCACACCCGCCGGGAGGGAGGCGCAGGAACATGCTTCCCGCACGTACCCTTCCTATGCACCACGCCCGCGCCGTCGCCCCAACAGGTAGCCTAGCAGAAACGCCACCATAACCCAGAGCAACCAAGACTTTTGCGACAAAGCGTCCTCAAGCATGCCGCGCACGAGACGTAGTTCAGTGAGTTGTTGGCTGGGGGGGACAAGCACAGTATGCGTGCGGCGATCGGCCACGACGGGGGCAAGGGGTTCATCGGGCGCTAGGGTTTGCGCTGCGTGAGCACCAGCGCGTTGGCGGGCGGCAATCTGCTGCGCCAGCGCCTTGAGACTCTGGTGCAGCAGTGTGCGTACTGCGCCATCAAGTTGCTGCTGGCTGAGGGCGGCGAGGATGCCGCCAAAGCGCGCTTCGCCACCATAATCAAGGATCGTCTGCTCGCCCTCGCTGCGTAATTGTAGCGAACCGCTGGCTTGCAGCGTGCTGTTATTGCCCTCGCCACCCACCACGAGTTCAAACGACTCAGGGGAGACCAGTTTATCGAGGCGCACGCGCCCGGTATAGTGGCCACGCACCACATGGAGATCTACATGCAACGCACTCTCATACTCATAGTCGCCAATCACATCAAGCCGTTGGCACCCAGGGAGGATGCGTGCAATGACCTCTGGATCATTAATGGCGGCCCAAACCTCCTCGCGTGAGGCGGCGAAAGTGTAGTTTCCGGCAATCCTCACGGGGTCTCCTTATGCCTCAAAAGGGGTGAGTTTTGGGGGCTTGCCCCAATACCTTTCAAATAAGGGCGAGCATAGACCTCACAGGTCTTTGCTGATGGCGTTCCAGTGCAGAAGAGCAGACCTGTGAGGTCTTACTTGAAACGTATTGGGCCATGCCTGCCCCCCATACGCATGAACGTAAGGGGCCTGCGGCCCCTTAAACCCCGCTGGAAGGGGAAATTTTTTCGGGGGCCATGCCCCTTCGACTAGGCTCAGGGCAAGCCCGAACCCCCGTCGGCAGGCCCGCCAGAGGCTTACGCTCATACGTGTAGGGCTAACCTTGCGCCTCAAGCTGCGCTAGGGGCTATCGTAGCCGACACGATTCGCTTTGTCAATTACAATAAGCCCATGCACATTCCCCTTCTCACCGAATTGGTTGCCGGGCGAGTGGCGACGCTCACGCTGTTGCCCGATGGTAGCGTGCGGGTTGATGATCCGCCGCAGGGGGCGCTGCTCGCTGGCTCGTTCAACCCGCTGCACGTCGGGCATGTCGGTATGGCGCAGGCCGCCGCAGCGCTGAGTGGTCTGCCGGTGGCCTTTGAGTTGGCGGTGGTCAACGCAGACAAAGGCAGCCTCCCTATCGCAGAAATTCAGCGTCGTGCGGCCCAGTTTGCGGGGCAACATACGCTTGTGCTCGCCCGGGAGGCGCTCTTCAGCGCCAAAGCGCGGCTCTACCCAGGCCGAGCTTTTGTGTTGGGCTACGATACTGCAGCGCGGTTGCTCGACTCGCGCTACTATGGCGGCCCTGACGGGCTGCAACAGGCTTTGGGCGTTATCGCCAACGCCGGGTGTTCCATGCTCGTCGCGGGGCGCTTGCATGCGGGGCGCTTCCAGACACTGGCCGATCTCACGGTGCCGCCGCAGTTTACCTCGCTCTTTCGAGAGATTCCGGCGAGCCTGTTTCGCGCCGATATATCTTCTACCGAGTTGCGAGCATAGCTCTGGTTGGGTGCAGGAACCTGGTTCCCGCACCCAACCAGAACTATGGGGAATCGCGATCGGTGCAGCCGCCCCTAAAAAAGCTTTGTTTTGGTGTATTGGCGGCTGCGCCGCCAATACACCAAAACAAAAGCTATTCCAGGAAAAGCCGTCCAACCAACGCTTCGTGCGGCTCTTGGAAGGGCCAGAGCATCACGCCAGCCGCTTCGTAGGCGCGTGCGGTCGCTAGGCCCTGGGCCAAATCACGGCGCAGGGCGGGTTCATCGCGCCGGGTGCCGGGGCCGCTAGGGAAGCCCAACTCGCTGATGATCACCGGCTTGCGCACCGGCAACGCCGTCAGTTCGCTAATCGCACGACGCAAATCAGCGGGAAAGCCTGCGCCATAATACCAGTGTTCCGCGTAGCGCCCCGAGTCGAAGGGATCGTCATCGTAATAGTGGAACGAATAGATGTCCACTAGGGCAGCAAAATCACCGTGTACCCCCAACGGACGGAAGTAACTCTTGGCAAAAGCCATGCCAATCGTAAGCGGGCGGCCCGCATCAAGGGTGCGAGCGTCGTCATGCATGCGGCTGAGAAAGCCGTAGCGCTGTTCGGCCAAGATGCGGCAGAGGGCAAAGTCGCCATTATCCCAATCCCAGCAGCGTTGATCTATCGGGCTGCCAATGTCGGGTTCGTTGAAGAGATCCCACGCCAGAATGCCGGGCCGTCCGGCCAAATGGCGTAAGACGGGGCGGATGTGGAGTTGGGCCACATACTCGTAGGCCGCAGCATGCATGGCGGGCTGAGGGAACTTGGCCAGCAGCACCGGCATTACATAGATGCCGTGGCGGTTGGCACTGGCAATGAGAGCATCGAGGTTGGCAAGGGGCCGATGCAGATCATAGTGGGGGTCGAGTGCCCGTGCGCCACCAAAAACGTAGTAGTTGAGAAAGATGCGGATGCTATTGACGCCTAGCGCCTGAAGGCGGGCCATATCCTGATCAATCGCCTGCTGATCCCAGGGGCAATGGGGATCGGCACCGAAGTGCAATTCGGGGCAGCCCACTGGCGAACCCGTGAAGTGGA
>RSAS01000064.1 GCA_003934145.1 Candidatus Viridilinea halotolerans
GATTGCAGGGCTGCGGTGGTCGCTTGGGCCTGTAGCATTGCCTCGGCGAGCAGGCGCATGCGTTGTTGCCGTTGGCGAAAGGCAACGAGCAGTGGTCGGTTGAGATGCAGCCAGTTGATGTGAAACCACCCACGGGCGGTGAGCCCTACGAGCCTGCCATTGATGGCCTCGACCATGTGGGCATTGCATTGATCTTGGTTGGGATTGAGCAGGCGCACATCATCTGAAGCGCTGTCTGAAGGCCAATAGGCACCCTTAAAGCGGTTACATGGCGTGCAGGTATAGACAAGGTTGTCCAGCGCGTCGTCGCCACCGTGAGCGCGTGGTCGATAGTGATCAACCTCAAGCTCGTGGCCGACATCAAGCTCGGAAACCCCGCAATAGCCGCAACGTCCCTGGGCACGTTTGCGGACGAGGGTACGCACTTCATGCGTGGGGCTCATCCTCGCGCCTTGGAGGGGACAAACGGCTGCGTGAGGCGGGTGTAGCGATCTTGCAAGATCAGACGGCGCTGCTCAAATGAGTCCAGCCATTTCTTTGCTTCACTGAGCAGTTGTGCGTGCTGCTGGGCCAAGAGAGCAAGCTCTTCATTGCGCGTTTGGAGCATGGTGAGTTGCTCTTCGCGCTGATGCAGGTCAACGTCCATCCGTGCGAGAGCTGGCGCAAGGTAGGATTGCTCAACTGCTTCAAGAGCAGCGAGCATCTCCTCAAGTTCGCGTGCTTCCTCGCCGCTCAGCGTCTCTGTCAGCGCCCGCTGGCGTAGCCGATCAAAATGGTGTTGTTTCTCTGCATCCCACATCATGCGGTCATTGTAGCATATCAATTTGTTTTTGATAAAGTAAAAGGGAGCCACCCAAGCCCCTGAATGATCAAGGAAATGGGGGCCACCGCACCAATATGCTGCTACTCTTCAGGGAGCAATCCGTGCCCTGAACAGAGTGGAGCAGGAGATGTTGTCGGTGGAACAATGCGAGGCCATTCGGCGGGCCTACTACGTCGAAAAGAAGCGTATTCGTCAGATCGCCCGTGAGCTGCATTGCTCGCGCAAGACGGTTGATAAGGCGCTCGCTTCAGCGACGCCGTCTGCCTACACCCGTACCGCCCCCTATGCTGCCCCCAAACTGGGGCCGTTCAAGGCACGCCTTGCCGAGTTGCTGGCTGAGCGTGAGCAGCAGCCGCCTAAGCAGCGTTATACCGCGGCGAAGCTTTATGAAATCATTCGTGCGGAAGGCTATCAGGGGAGTGCGGCGAGCTTGCGCGGTTACATCTGGATTTGACCCGCTACGACCAGTTATGACCCACCCCACCTCGCTTGATGTCGCCTTACCGCAGTTACGCCTGCCCGTCTTCGGGCAACGCTACGCCAAGCTCGCCCAGGAGTCTCAGGAGCAGCCGCTCAGCTACGAGGGCTATCTGCTCGCCTTAGCCGAGCATGAACTCGCCTACCGCCACCGCCAACGGCAGCAGCAGTACCTCAAGCTGGCACGCTTTCCCGTGCGCAAAGAACTGGCCGACTTCGACTTCCGCCTGGTGCCGAGCCTCAACCGAGCGCAGGTACTCACCCTTGCCGAAGGCCACTACATTCCGCTGGCCGAGCCGGTGCTGCTGGTCGGGCATCCAGGCTTGGGCAAGACCCACCTCGCCACCGCGTTGGGCATGGCAGCGTGCCGTCAGGGGCGACGGGTGCGCTTCCACAACGCCGCAGGGCTGGTCAACGAGTTTATTGGCCGCCCAAGAGCAGCACCGCGTGCCACAGGTCATCGCCTCGGCGCTGAAGCAGCAGGTGATCATCCTCGACGAACTGGGCTTCATCCCCTTCTCCGAGCGGGGCGCCCAGTTGATGTTCCAGTTCTGCAGCGCCCTCCACGAACGCGTGTCCGTCATCGTCACGACCAACCTGCGCTTTGCCGACTGGACGCAGGTGTTTGGCAACCCCAGCCTCACCGCCGCCCTCCTCGACCGGCTCACGGCGAAAGCGCACATCCTCGAGTTTGTGGGCGAATCCTACCGACTCCGCCAGCAACAGACCCGCATGCCGTCACCGCTGGCCACCGCTACCCCCACCACGGGCGCGGCCCACGGAGACACCGCGGTGGACGGCGGGATGGCGGGGACACCCGCCGATCGCTCGGCGGAGGTCGTGACGGGCGGCCCGGCCGGGCCGCCCGTCACGACCTCCGCCGCCGACGCCCCCCTGACGACGCCATAAGCCCCTGGCCCCCTTTTGCTTGATCACCTGGCCCCCGTTTCCTTGATCATCCAGTTTTCGCTCATGGCGCAATTGGCCCCCTTTTCCTTGATCAAGTGGCTCCCTTTTCCTTGATCAACTGGCCCCCTTTTCTCTTGACAAATACAGCCCCCAGGTGTATCAGCACGATCAGCGCAAAGGGCAGGTAAAACGTCGGCTTGCTCGTCTTATGGCGCAAACTCTCCATCGCCAGCAACGCCCCCGCGCTACCCCCCAGCAGCGCCAAGCCCAACAAGACCGCTTCGGGAACGCGCCAGTGCGGCCCCCCTGCGATGAGTGACGAGTGACAAGTAGGGCGTACCGCATAGCAATGCGCTCTGGCGCAATGTGCTATGCGGCATATTCAACGGCAATTGGTATAAGCTCACGTCAAGCCCCGCCAAGGGCTGGCGCTCCTACGTCAAAAACACTGCGCCCTTGCGCCCTTGCGCCCTTGCGCCCTTGCGCCCTTGCGCCCTTGCGTCAAAACATCCGCCTTATGCTGAGCATGGTTCGGTCAACACTCACCCCCTCCTCGCGCAGCAAGCGCCGGATTTCGGGGAGTTCTGCGGCCACGATGGCCTGCACCTGCTGGTGCAACTCACTCGGTACCCACG
>RSAS01000050.1:0-13987 GCA_003934145.1 Candidatus Viridilinea halotolerans
TCATCCATCGTGACATTAAGCCCCTGAACGTACTGATCGCCGACGACGGCACGCCGCGCCTCACCGACTTTGGTGTGGCCCATATGGGCGACCATTCGCGCATGACCGAGACAGGTTCGATGGTGGGCACCTACGCCTATCTCAGCCCTGAAGCATGCAACGGCCAGCCCCCCGATGAGCGCACCGACATTTGGGCCTTTGGCGTGATGCTCTATGAGATGTTGGCCGGGCAACGCCCCTTTGTGGGCGATCAGCCGGGGGCGATCATTACGGCCATCCTGACCCGCGAGCCGCCCGATCTGGCCCAACTGCGCCCCGATCTGCCCCCGGCCCTAGTGCGCCTCGTGCAGCGCATGCTCGCCAAGAATCGCGACGAACGCATTGCCAGTGTGCGCCAGGTGGGGGCCGAGATCGAAGCGATTATGCGCGGCGACACGACACCCGCTACCGGGTCGTTCCCTCTCACCACGCGGGTGATTCCTGAGCACGAAGCTTCGCGTTTTGCCACCCCCACCAATGGCCCTACAGCGGGCCAGGTGACGGCGGCCAACACGACGGGCGTACCCGGCACATCAGAGGGTGCTGCGCCACCACCCACTGTGCCGCCGCCCCCTGCGCCAGCACCTGCCGCCCAACGCCCTCCCTGGATGCTCGGCGGAGCGGCGGCGGTGATCGTGCTGCTCGTGCTGCTCGCGTGGGCCGTGGGCGGCTTGGGCGCACGCCGCGAGCAGCGCCGCGAAGGCGAGCTTACGGCCACAGCCGAAGCTGTGGCGCTGCTTGTAGTTCCGACTGAAGCGGCACTGCCGACGCCACCGCCACCGCCACCGCCAGCGCAACCCACCGTCATGCCGGTAGCCGCAGGCGAACTGATGGTGCTGGTGAGTGAATTTGAGCCGCTTGACAGTGCGCCGCGCGATGTGGCTCGCTTTATCAGCGATGACTTGCGCCAGCGTTTGGAAGTAGACATTCCCTATTCCAACATCAGGGTGCGGCGCTACCCCGTGGTCTTAACCTCGGAAGAAGCAGCAGCAACCGCCGGGCGCATGCATGCCGTTGTGGTAATCTGGGGCAGTTACAACCAAGAGGGCATTCAGGCTAATGTGCAACTGGGCGATACGCGTGGCCGCACCAGTGCGATTCAGCGTAGCGATCTGGAGCGCATCGCCAACTTGCGCCTCAGTTTCGACGACGAGCGTAGCGAGACGTTGGCTCCTCATGTGCTCCAAGTGCTCAACGTGGTGAGCAATGCCGAAGGCGATGTCTATGGCATGTTTCGCAATGTCGCCATGCGCAACCGCATTCGCACTGGTGTGTCCGTAGAAGGGGACAGCGTCGCGGCCAACGTGAGTCGCTACCTGAGTGCCTTAACGCAAGATTCCGAAGCTGCTCTGGCCGCGATTGATCTTGCCATTGCCAGCGACGGCGGCAACCCGATGCTCTACCTCTACCGTTCGGGTACCTACATTCGGATGGGCCGTTTTGCTGATGCCGAGCGTGATGGGACAATAGCGGTGCGCCAGACGCGCGGGCGCTGGGTGATGCCCATGTATGGCGGGGCCTACATCGCCTACAACAACGGCCAATTTGCCGAGGCGTTGCAACTCATGGACATAGTGGTAACCCAACGCCCCGACGATTGGTACGCGCTCACCTTTCGCGGCGCGATCAAGCATGCGCTGGGCGATTTTGCAGGCGCACGCACCGATCTGAGCCAAGCGATAGGCTTTGAACCCGATGTCAGCTTTCCCTATAAATACCTGATGCTCATCATGCTGCGCGAAGGGAACTTGGCGGAGGCGCAGCAGATCTACCAGACAGTGACGACCGACTTTCCCGATCAACTCTATGGGGCCAATATTCTCGATGCCCTCGTGGGCCGCGAGGGCAACGTTATTGGGCCCTTCCTCTACGCCTTCGCCCAGTTGGCCTTTGGCGAATTTGAAGCGACCGTACAGTACCTCGATGCCAGCCTCGCACTGCGCGAAGATCACGCCGAAGCCCACTTTATGCGCGGCTTTGCCCATTGCAACCTTGACGAGTACGCCACCGCCGAAGCAGACTACAGCCGCGCCCTTGAGTTGGCTCCCGATTTTGCCATGCTCTACCTGCTGCGCGCCGAAGTGCGCCAGGCGCAGGGCAACAGCGACGGCGCAGCCGCAGACTTCGCCGCCATCCAAGCCAGCGCACAGCAGGAGCGCCTCGCTCCCTTTGTTGCAATGGCTCTCGCAGGCGAGTTGGGGTGCAAGACAATGTTGATTGCGCCGTAGGAGCGCCTTTACCGTTCATGGGTTGGGTGAACAGAAAACCTGAGCGTTGCCCCGCAAGAACCCCATTGCAACGTCAAGAATCTCGATGCCTTCCCCCCTCTCCCGCAACGCGGGAGAGGGTGCAGGGGGTGAGGGCCATCCAGGGCATCCCAAGCATCTATCCGTAGCTTACGGAGCGAATGTTCTGTCCGCCCCCGAACTCTGAAAAGGGGGAGGGAGGGAAATAATTACTTTATCAACCCTTAGTTCGTAGTAGGGGCTTCAGTTCCGTTACCAGGCTCATACGGGGCTGAAGCCCCTACTACCAACCCTACGTCGCCGTCTTGCGCGGTGGTGGCATAAGCGTATCACTCGTCTGGGGCGGCGGCGGGGGCGGGTTGCCATCAAGTAGGCGCAAGCCCCAGGCGAGTTGGGCGTCGGCGCACACCGTCTGGCCCTCGGCGGGACGCCGGTCGGCCACGCAGGGCACGGCATACGCCGCGACATCATCGGAGGCGGCAACGATATGCTCAGGCGTGATGCCGACGCGGTTGATCTCGCTGCCATTAGGCGTTAGCCAGTGGGCCACGGTGATGCGGGCGCTACTGCCGTCGCGCAGTTGGTGGATGTTCTGCACGGAACCCTTGCCAAAGCTCTTTTCGCCCAAGAGGGTCGTGTTGGGGCGCTCATCACGCAAGGCCCCCGCCACAATTTCGGCGGCACTGGCCGAGCCGCCATTGATCAACACTACCATAGGGATGTCGTAGAGCCGCAGATCCTCTGGCCCGCTAACCGTCGTCAGTTCCTTTACCACCCCGCCATTCTCGTGTTCGTAGAGCGCTACGCCATTGTAGAAACGCCCCAGCACTTCGCGTGCCGTCTGGAGGAACCCACCCGGATTGTTGCGCAGATCGAGCACAATATGCGTCGGATTCTGTGCGCTAATCTCGCGCAAGGTCTCATCGAGCAACTCGGTCGTCGAGGCCTTGAACTCGGTGATCTGGATATAGGCCACGCCATTGTCGAGCATCTCGGCGTTGACCGTCATCAGCGGCACCTCGTCACGGATGATCCCAACATCAAACGGTTCGCCATCCGCCCCCCGCCGCAGCGTCAACGTGACGAGCGAGCCCTTGGGCCCACGGATCTTCGCGGCGGCAGCGGCGGTCGCCTCGCCTTCACTCAAATCAGCAATGATCGTCGCCATTGGCTCGCCATCTACCGCCAGCACCACATCGCCGGTCAACAACCCCGCCTGCTCAGCGGGCGAACGGCGGAACGGGCGGTCAATCACAATCTCACCCGCCTCATAGCGCAAATACGCCCCAATCCCCTCGAAACGCCCCTGCATCGACTCGCGGCTAACCGCCGCCGCCTCAGGCTCTTGGAAATTGGTATACTCATCCTCCAACGACGCCAACATACCCTGCACGGCCCCATAAACCATGCGCTGGCGGTCGAGCGGCGCGGGACGATAGAACTCACCCTCAACAATACTCCATACCTGCCAAAAGACTGCGAACTGCTCGCGCAGATCAGCGGGCGTATCTTGGCGCACCCCCCCCAGGCCCAAGTTGGCAATCAGGGCATCAACCGGCGTCGTGCCAAACGTACGCGCCGCGACCCACCCGCCGCCAAAGGCAAGCGTGCCGACGAGCAGCGTCACCACGAGCCCGACCATCAAGGCATGGCTTTTGCGTACCATAAGGGTCTATTTCTCTTGTTACGCCCTCCGGCGGGGGTATGGTGAAGGCTTCGCCTTCACCATACCCCCGCCGGAGGGCGGGATTCTTCGGGGGCCACGCCCCCGCACCCCCGGCGGCGGGGGAATTCTTCGGGGGCCATGCCCCCGCACCCCCGGCGGCGGGGGAATTCTTCGGGGGCCATGCCCCCGCACCCCCGCCGGCGGGGGAATTCTTCGGGGGCCATGCCCCCGCACCCCCGGCGGAGGGGGAATTCTTCGGGGGACACGCCCCCGCACCCCCGGCGGCAGGTTCCCCAGAGGTTTACATTAATGCGTATTGGGCCATGCCCCACAACCGGGGTGTGGGGCAACTTGGTTGCCCCACACCTCCTACCCATACTCATAGCCCAAGGCCGCGATGGCGGCTACGGGGGCCGTCTCGGCGCGGAGAATGCGGGGGCCAAGCGACACCGGCATGATACCATGCTCACTTGCCGTTGTCAGTTCTGCGGGGGCGATGCCGCCCTCAGGCCCGCTAAGCAGGCTGATGCTGGCGGGCTTATTCGCCGCACGTAAGCGCTCACGCAACAACGGAGCTTGGCCCTCCCAGAGCAGCAGCGGCAGCGTGGCACTAGCCGCCGCTTGGCATGCCGCCACAAAACTCACGGGCGCTTCCACCCTGGGCAAAACGCCGCGACACGACTGTTCGGCGGCTTCGCGCACAATACGTTGCCAACGTTCAATCTTTTTGCCATCGGCGCGATCACTCGGCAGCGAACGTTCAAAAACGACCGGCACGACACGGGTCACGCCTAATTCGACCGCCTTCTGCAAGGCCCACTCGAAGCGCTCCGGGCGCAACAGTGCCAAAAAGAGCGTCGCGTGCCAGGAAGGTTCGCCCGCCGCCGGGCGTCGTTCGCACACCAACCCGCGCAAGCCCGTGCGCGTCAACGCGGTCAATTCAACCTCACACGCCATGCCCAGGCCATCAAGCAGCAGCACCCGCGCCCCCGGCCCCAAACGCAACACCCGCCCCAGTTGATGCGCCAGGGCCGAATCGTCAAGATCTATTTCATCATGGGTGAGCGTCGTTGGATCGACGAAGAAGTGAAGGGTGTTTTTCATTGAGCAACAAACGCCTCCGTCATGCTGAGCGCAGCGAAGCATCTCTTTTCGGCTTCCTCGCCTCTCCGCCTCCTGCTCACGCCTCCTGCTCAAGCCCTAACCAAACCTGATAGACCAGACTCTTCTGCACACCCAACTCGCGGGCCACTGTGCGCGCAGCGGCGCTGCCCGCCATGCCTTGCTCACGGAGTTGGCGCAGGCGCTGGGCAATCGCGGCTTCGCTCGGCGCTTCGTCGCTGGCCGGGGCCGCTTGGAGCTTGGTGCGATCCCGCTTGTGCGTCCCCGTCGGACGCCCGGCAATCACCAGCGTATACTCGCCACGCGGGTTGTGTTGGCTAAAATAGGCCACCAACTCCGCCAACGTCCCCCGGCGCAACGCCTCGAAACGTTTGGTCAACTCGCTGGCCACAACGACCTGGCGTTCACCCAACAGCGCCTGCATATCCTCCAAACTCTCGCACAGGCGATGGGGCGTCTCGAAACAGATCAGGGTCAAGGTCAACTCAGCCATTGCCTCAAGCAACGCTCGGCGTTCGCTGCGTTGGCGCGGCAGGAAGCCCACAAAAGCAAAACGCTCGCTCGGCAAGCCCGAAGCGACCAACGCCGCCAGCGGCGCACTCGGCCCCGGAATCGGGCTAACGGGAAAGCCTGCCGCAATACAAGCCCCCACCAACTCGAAGCCTGGATCGGCGACGGCGGGCGTTCCTGCGTCCGAAACAAGTGCTACATCACCCAACGCCAGCGCCTCAAGAATCGCCGCTTGGCGCACCAACTTATTATGCTCGTGGTACGAGACACAAGGCGTCGTGATCGCATAACGATCCAGCAACGTGCGCGTATGGCGCGTATCCTCCGCCGCAATCAGGCGCACCTCGCGCAGCACACGCAGCGCCCGCAGCGTAATATCTTCAAGGTTGCCAATTGGGGTCGCAACGAGAAAGAGGGTTCCCATAGCCACTCAAAGGGGGTTGTAGGGGGAACCTGGTTCCCCCTACAACCCCCCTACACGTAACTCCTGCCGCCAGTAATCCAACAACTCATCCACAATTTCGGGCATGGTGATCGTCGGCGCCCAACCCGTAGCGGCGCGTAGCTTACGGTTATCGCCGCGCAGCACCGGCTCGTCGCTGGGGCGCAGACGCGCCGGGTCTACGCGCACCTCAACCGGGACGCGCCCGCGTTCCACCACCAATTGCACAATGTCGCCGATGCACGTCGCGTGGCCGGAACAGAGATTGTAGACCTCGCCAGGGGTGGCGTGTTCGCTGAGCAACCAGAGGGCGCGGGCGACATCGCGGGTGTGGGTGAAATCGCGCTGCGGTGCCAAATTGCCCACCAGCAACACCGGCGCTTGCTGGCCCAACTCAATCGCCGCCATCTGCTGGCAGAAGGTCTGGATGGCGCAGCGGTCACCCTGGCGCGGCCCAACATGGTTGAAAGAGCGCGTCACAAAGACGTGCAGGCCAAAATTGTCGTGGTACTGCAAGCCACTCAGTTCGGCGGCGACCTTACTCACCCCGTAGGGGCTACCAGGGCGCATGGGCTGCGTTTCGCTGATCGGCACCTGATCGGGGCGCACGGTACCATACTGGGCACTCGTCCCAGCGATATGCACCCGCGCTTGGGGAACATGGCGGCGCACCGCCTCAAGCAGGTTAAGCGTCCCCTCGACATTCGTGCGCAGCGTATGGATCGGTGCCTCCCACGAAGCACTAGGGTAACTCTGCGCCGCCAAGTGGAAGATACGTTCGGGCTTGGCGGCAGCCACAGCGCGATCCACAGCGAAGGGATCTTCAATATCCCCCTCGTGGATCGTGACCTGCCCACGCAGATGGGCAATCGGACGCGGATCGCTGCGCCAACGCTTGAAGGCGTGCAATGTCACACCGGGCAGCGTCAGCAGATAATCGGCCAGAAAACTACCCACCGGGCCAGTCAGACCCGTGATCAGAATACGCACAGGAATGCCTCCGGGCACAACAAAAAGACCGCCCGACAGGGCGGCACGAAAAGCTTGTGATTGATGATGGTGGGCGATAGTGGATTCGAACCACCGACCTCCACGATGTCAACGTGGCGCTCTAACCAACTGAGCTAACCGCCCGAACAGGAGTAATGCTACCACTTTTTGACGTGGTTGTCAACAACCCAACAAAAACCTTGACATCTATTCAAACCCTGCTATACTCAGAACAGGTGTTTAGCATTTACGTGCCGCACGATGGTTCATGCAGCCCATTGCCATTATTGGTTCTCCGAACAGCACCACCACCTTCACGGTGGATATTCTCGAACGCGCACGCGATCGGGCGCTCGATCACGCCTGGGTGACGTTTGAGGTCGCCGAACGTTTTAATGGCAAGGTCTACCGCAAACGCGCCCTCTGCCAATTGGGTGGCATCGTTACGCGCAATCGCTGGCACGAAGATCCCATCATTCGCTCGGTGATCAAGCACCAGGGCGCTCTGCCCGCCCTTTCGGGCGAGAGCGATCTCACGAGTGCCCAACTTACCGCCCTCGGCATCTTTTTGCTTGATGACGCGGGCCAAGTGCGTCGGCGCACCACGCTTTCGATTCCTCCGCCCAGCGGCACGCCCGTCTATCCCGCCACCGCCGTCGCACTCCAAGAGTTGGTGCATACCGAGCCGGGCATCTTCTACGCCGGTCAGTCGCCCGGCGATGGTCTACCCGTGCCGCTCACCCTGCGCCACTTTGGTTCCACCGACGAGGGTGGCAATGGCGAAGCGCTCAATTTGGGCGTCTTTGGCCAGACGCGCAGCGGCAAGTCGGTGCTTGCCTCGCAATTGCTTACCGGCTTTGCCGCCAATTCGCAACTCGGTATTCTCGTCATCGACCCCCAGGGCGAGTTTGGGCGTGACCGCTTCGCCGCTGGCGATGGCCGTGTAGATTTTAGCCTGCGCCGCAGCCTATGCGCCCTGCGCCCCTCGCGTGAAGCCCAGATCGTCTCGACCGACGAAGTCGCCCTTGAAGGGGCCGAGGCCTTCACCGAGATTTTGCGCCGCGCCGGTTTCTTCGACAACCTGGGTTTCAAAGGTACGCACAAAGAGCGCGAGGCCGCCGAACGGCTTACCGCCCTACTAAGCGAACTGCACGACGATGCGGGCAAACGCCGCCCCATCCGTGCGCTACGCATCGAAGATCTCAACCTCTTGGTGCGCGATCTCGCCCGCTTCGCCGATGTGATCTATGCTACCCGCCCGGGCACCACCCCCGGCGAAGGCCAACGCGCCGCCGATGTGCTCGCCCGCTTCCAACTCGACCAAGGCCGCCTGCAACAACTCTGGCTGCGCTCGCTCGAACGTTTCCGCATCGGCCCCGGGCGCACCCTGCTCTCCCAACTCATCACCCAAGTGCTGCGCGACCGCCAGATTGTCATTCTCTCCTTCGCCCAAGAGAGCGTGGACGCTACGCCCTACTTCCTGCTCAACGAAATCCTCACCCGTCTGCGCCAAGTCATCCATCGCTCTTTCCAAGATGGCCGCATGTCCAATGCCCTCGTCGTACTCGACGAAGCCCATCTCTTCGCGGGCGATCACGCCGGCGACACCGCCGACGGGGCGCGCACCAAATTGCTCCTCGGCCAGAGCGTGCGGATGAGCGGCAAGCAAGGCGTGGGTTGGTGCTTCGTCACCCAGGCGCTCGCCGATTTTGATAAAACTATTCTGCGCCAACTCCAGGTCAAAATCTTTGGCCAAGGCTTCAAGATTGGTGCCGACCGCGAACACGTCGAGATTGAATTGGGCCGCGAGGGCTTCCAACGCTACTGTTCCCTCCCCGACCCCAAACGTACCGGACGCTACACCTTCATGATCACCGGCCCCGTCGTTGCCCTCGGCAGCCTCGGCACGCCCCTCGTGCTCCAAGGGTTTCGCGGCTCCGAAGAGTTGATGGTGGCCAATCCCCATTGTTTTGGGGACATAAAATGAGAGGGTGTGGGAGAGCTAGGCTCTCCCACACCCTCTCATAAAACTCAGCTCGCTTGCTGCTCGCGCCGCGGTGTCGCCAGACTATTCGAGCCATTCGGCGGTGCCGCACGTACAATCTCGGCGTAACGCCGCGTGCTGCGCGGATCGCGGTGGCCCAGGATGCGCCGTACCACCTGCTCCGGGTAGAAGGCGATCAACTCGGCGGCTGCGGTGTGACGCAAATGGTGCAGCGTATAGCGCGGCATTTCGCGCCCATCCACAATATCCACTAGGCGTGCCTGCTTGCACACATGCACCCAGCGCCGGTGCAGCGTATCGTATGATGCGCGGTTGCCCCGTGACGAACGAAAGAGCGGCGTGTCGGGCGCTAAGCCCTCGTCCATGTCGCGCATCCAACTGCGCAAGCCACGCAGACTACGCGGCATCGCGTCGGGCGTCAAGACCACCATACGTTTCGTGCCGCCCTTACTGTCGTGTACCAGCAGGATTTCGCGCCCTGGCTCCAGAATGACATCACCGATGTTGAGATTCAAGACCTCATCGGTACGCACCCCGATTTCGCGCAAGAGGGTGAAAATCAGACGGTAAGGTTGGGTTGAATTAGCGATAGCCACATCCAGCGCCCGCCGTTCAGCTTCACTCGCAATCGGCTGCGGACGATGCTCCGCATGATGGCGCGCTCCAATCTGATCCACCGGATTGTGTAGCGCATAGCCCTGATTTACTGCCCAGCGGAACAAGCGCCCCAGACTGGCGATACGCCGATTGGTCGTCCCTGGTTGCTCGTCACGACTCTCTAAAAACGCCTTGATGTCGCTTGTCACAATCGTCTCAATCGGCTTCGTAAGTGCTGCCGCCGCCGTGCGCAGATCGCAGCGATACGAAGTGACGGTGTTGTTGCTCAGGCCATGTTCCCGTTGGATGTCGCTTAGGAAGGCTTCAAGTTCGCTGGCGATAGTGCGCGACCGTTGGCCATTGAGGCTGCCGCTTGTGGACATAACATACACTCCTCTATAGCGCCTACATGAGCGCCTACCTTCGCGCCTTACCGTTGCGCAGGTGTTCTTGTTTGGATCGGACTATCGCGAACTTCTGCTCCATCCTAGCCGTAGGAAGACACTGCGTCTTATTTCGCATTATAGCAAAAACGGCATGCCGTTTCTAGTTTAGAAACCTGAATATTTGAGATCTCAGCAATTGAGATGTATCCGACCATGCACCTCACATGCATACTACGCTTGCCCTAACTCACTCAGCCTGCGCAACATGCCAGATAACCGCAGGGCACTCTAGCGCCATCCGCGTTATTTCTGGCATCTTGCGGACAAGCCGTTATTGCCCAGATTATCGCACGCTCTGTGCCATCATTCTGCCCACTATGGTTGCATGACATAATTGCGATCCCGCAACCCAGCAGGGGCGGGAAGAACGTAGTTCTTCCCGCCCCCTTGCGAGGATGCGTGAGGCGAAGAGGCAAGAGCTTCGCATCCTCGCGCCCTCGCAAACGGTAAAGTAGCGATGAACCATGTCTAATACCAATTACGCAATAGCGCAAAAGGAGCGCTGTCACCCTGAGCGCAGCGAAGGGTCGCTCGTCGTAACCAAGAGAGATGCTTCGCTGCGCTCAGCATGACAAAAGTTACAGCGTTCCTTTTGCGCTACTGCCCAATTACCATTGAACAGGCCGCATGCCTAATGACATTCAAGCGCATTGAGACGCCATGTCCGGCTTTCAGCTATCGGCTATCGGCTATCGGCTATCGGATTTGGTATAACAGGATTTTTCGGGGGCCACGCCCCCGAACCCCCGCCGGAGGCTTACGTTCATGCGTACGGGCCACATCCTCGCCTCCTTACCTCTACGCCTCCCCACCAGGCAGCCTGAAACTCATTTGCGTGCCCTGGCCAAGCATGCTCGTCGCCCAGATTTGCCCGCCGTGGGCTTCGACGAGGCGGCGCGCAATCGCTAGGCCCAAGCCTGCGCCTCCGCGCGCTCGCGTGCGCGAACGGTCGGCGCGGTAGAAGCGATCAAAGATATGGGGGAGATCAGCAGGGTTGATGCCACTGCCCGTATCCTCAATGGTGAAGGTCTGCCCGTGCGCTTCTGCCGTGACACGCAAGGTCACTGTGCCACCCGTGGGTGTATGGCGCAGCGCATTGCTCATCAGGTTGCCCAACACCTGCATAATGCGTTGCGGATCAGCATGCAGTTCGGGGAGATCACTGGGGGCTTCAACGCGCAACGCAACTTCGCGCAGTGCCGCCTCGGGCGCAAACGAATGCGCCGTATCGTGGAGCAGTTGCGCCGCATCAAGCGGCTCGGCGTAGAGCGCCAATTGTCCCGTGTCGGCGAGTGCCAACAGGCGCAGATCTTCGATCAGCCGCTCCAGTAGTGCCACTTCGCTCAATAAGCCATTCACCTGCGGCTCATCGGCCCGGTAGACGCCATCCTGGATGCCCTCCAAGCGTCCTTTGATCACCGAGAGGGGCGTGCGTAACTCGTGGGCCACGTCGGCAGTCAGTTGACGTCGCTGCTGATCGGCCTGGGCCAACGCCTCCGCCATTCGATTAAAGCTCTCGGCCAGATCAGCCACTTCGCGCACCACCATGCTTGACGCAACCCGCGTCTGCAAATTGCCCGCCGCCAAGGCTCGTGCCGCGCCATCCAACTGACGCAGCGGGCGACTGATGCGCCCCGAAAAGAGCGTCGCCAACCCCAACAGCCCCAGCGCCAAGGTCACGCCCGCAAGCAAGAGGCCACGCACCAAATTCAGCATGCCCAAACCAGGCGCCGGCACCCCCGCATAGATCAGTACCAACGCCCCCACCCGCTGGTTGCCGCGCCCCTGAATGGGAAAGGTCTGCAAGGTTCGTTCGCTCGTATCAATGACGCGATCCAAAGGCGAGCCCACCCATATTGGCAACGTAGGTGACGCTGTTCCTGGCGGCATCTGTGGGCTACTACTTATTACCACCCGTCCTTCACGATTCACCAGCACCAACGTCAGCCCCTCATGATCACGAAAGCGCTCCTCCAATACCGCAAACGTGGCTTCAACGCCCTCCCACGAACCAGTGCGGCGATAGAATTCCGCCAACTCGCGCACCTCACTGCGCGCAGCGGCCCCCATTGGTGGCCCCCAATGTTCATTGTCACGCTCAAAGTTAGCCACCGCCAAACTAAAAAAAGCCAACATTCCGCCCACGCTCAGCAGAATCACTAAGCCAAAGGCGGCCAATATCAGACTGAAAATACGCAGGCGCATGGGAGACAACCAGTGACGAGTGACAGGTGACAGGTGACGAGTGACAGGTGACGAGTGACAGGTGGCGAGTGACGAGTGACGAGTGACACCTACTTCGTATCGGTTCAGGAATGCATCATCCTGGCGCGATCATGAGGGATGGTTTTAGAAAGGGGATTCTCGCTTTATAACCGTAGTGCCGACTTTAGTCGGCAATCGGATCTGTCGGCGACCTCAGCCAATTAAAGTCGGCACTACCTAGCGTTGTTGTTCCTCAGTTCCTCAGTTCCTCAGTTCCTCAGTTCATCTCTTCATCTCTTCATCTCTTCATCTGTTCTTCCTCTGTTCCTCTGTTCCTCTGTTCTTCCGCTTCCACAAACTTGTACCCTACCCCATAGACCGTCACAATGCACTGGGTGCTCTGCGCTCCGGGTTGCAACTTGCGGCGCAAGTTTTTGATATGCGCATCCACGGTACGATCAAAGCCGTTATAGCTCGCGTCGTAGACCTGATCGAGCAGTTGCGCGCGGGTAAAGGGGCGTCCTGGCTCACGCGCTAGGATCGCCAACAAAGCGAATTCGGTACTGGTTAGTTCGATCAATTCACCCGCTCGCCGCACGCTGCGCCGTTCAAAATCGATGGTCAACTCGCCAATATGCACCACGCCACTTGATGTTGTTTCACCCTCGCTACGGCGCAACACTGCGCGCACCCGCGCTACTAGTTCACGTGGGCTAAAGGGTTTGGTAATATAATCATCCGCTCCCAACTCTAGGCCCACCAGCCGATCGGCCTCATCAACCCGCGCCGTAAGCATAATAATCGGCAGGCGGCGCGTCAGCACATCTTGGCGCAACGTGCGGGTTACATCAAGGCCATCCATGCCCGGCAGCATCAGATCGAGTACCAGCAGTGCCGGACGCTCTGCACGCGCCAAGCGCACCGCCTCCCGCCCATCCCCCGCCGTTATCACACGAAAACCCGCCCGCTCCAAATAGTCGCGCGCAATCTGCACAATCGCTGGTTCGTCGTCTACGACAAGGATGGTTTTCATACGCTCTGCTATTGAGGGTTGTTGGGAAAACTAGGTTCTCCCAACAACCCACCTCAACTATTCCACGCGGGGATCGTGGCCAGCGGGCGTCGTGGGCACCGTGTTCGCGCGATTCTGCTGGAAGAGGCGCCACAGCAACCAAGCCAGCATGACCATGGCTACCAATTTGGCTAGGGCATTAATTAGGCCAAAGAGCATCATCAGCGGGAAGAAGCCGTGGCGTGGCCCATGGTGGGCCGCCATTGCCATGGGCGACATTGCTCCACCTTGGGCAAAAGCGGGTGGCCCATCGCGCCGCAGCCCCTCAGCCCGCCCTGGCGGAAAACCGCCCTCAAAGCGTTCGCGCACCGCTGTGGGCGGCTCGCCGCGTTCCTCTTGCCATGCCTGAGCCTGTGCAGCAGGTTGGGCCATAGCGCCCATCATCTGCGCCCGCCGATCAGCCATGCGCCCACCTAACGCCAAGACCAACGCGAACCCAGCCATGACGAGTGCTGCCCAGGCTATCCAGTTTCTTTGTAGTTTCATGATTTTACCTTTGGATGAGTGTTTGGGGGAACCTGGTTCCCCCTTCCCCTGTGGGGAAATCTGTGGGGGCCGTGCCCCCACGCCCCCATCGGGCGGGGAGATGCATTGGGGGCCGTGCCCCCACGCCCCCATCGGGCGGGGAGATGCATTGGGGGCCGTGC
>RSAS01000334.1 GCA_003934145.1 Candidatus Viridilinea halotolerans
ATGGCCCCCGCAGAATCCCCCCGTCCGGCGGGGGCGCGGGGGCATGGCCCCCGCAAAACAGACCCGTCCGCTGGGGGCGCGGGGGCATGGCCCCCGTTTGTCGCCTTGCGCCGAATAGGATACAATATTTCCAGATGATATGCTTGGCATGTGAGGCGAGGAGGTGCTGGCGCTTAGGTGCCACTTCCTCGCCTCACGCGCCCTTGCAGAAGGGAACGCGGTGTGAGTGGGATGATCGAGGCGGTACGGGGGATGCACGATCGGCTTCCGCTGGAGCAACGGGCCGCTGCCGGTGTGCGTGAGGCGCTTGAGGCAACCTTGGTGGCCTATGGCTATCGTGCCATAGATCTGCCGCTGCTTGAGCAGCGTGATCTCTACCTGCGCAAGCTGGGTGAAGAATTGGCCGGGAAGGTTTATGAGTTTAGTTTTGGTGGCCGCGACCTTGCCCTGCGTCCGGAGTGGACGGCTTCGGTGCTGCGTGCCTATGTGGCGCATCTGCAGGATCAGCCCTTGCCCTTGCGTTTGCACTATGCTGGCCCGGTCTTTCGCTACGAGCGTCCTCAGCGCCATACCTACCGCCAGTTCACCCAAGTTGGCGGCGAAATCATTGGCGGCCCGGCCCCCCGCGCCGACGCCGAGGTGTTGGCACTCGCTTGCGCTGGCCTTGACGCCCTGGGCCTTGATACCTACCGCGTTCACGTTGGTCATGTTGGCTTGGTGCGCCAGATTCTTGCCCGCCTTGGGTTGAGTGAACGCGCCCAGAACGCCCTCGTCTGGAGCCTTGAACGGTTGCGTGATGGTGGCCCCATGGCGGTGCGCGCTCGCCTCCACGAGGATGCCGGTGAACAGCCGCTTGGCCTCACGCTGCCCCCGGGCCTTGATGAAACCCAGGCGACTGCATGGCTGTTGCGCACGTTGGAGGCAATGCAGATCGATTTGCGTACGGGTACCCGTAGCCCTGAAGCGGTGGTCGAACGGCTTTTGCGTAAACTGCGCCGCGCCGATGAACAGCCCGCAGTTGAACATGCCTTGACGATCCTGACCCAACTCAGTACGATCAGCGGCCCCCCCGCTGTGAGTATGCCCGCCGTTGCCGCCATTCTTACCGCCCACGATCTTGTATGCCCGGCCTACGACGAACTCCAAGCGATTGTGCAACTTGTGGCTGCCCACGGCCTCGATCCCGCCCGCATCACCATTGATTTTGGCCTGGGTCGTGGCCTGCACTACTACACCGGCATGATCTTCGAGATCGATGACGCGGCGGGCCTTCAACTCTGTGGCGGCGGACGCTACGACGATCTTGTTACTGCGCTTGGGGGGCGCACCGCCACTCCCGCCGTTGGTTTCACCTATGGCCTTGAGCGAGTGGTTGCGGCGGCCCCGCCTGTTCTCTCCGATCTCCCCCCGACAGCCCTTGTTGCGCCGATTAGCGACGAAGATTACGCCTATGCCCAAGAGGTCGCCCGTTGTCTGCGTGAGCAGGGTTTAATTGTCACAGTTGACCTGCGTAGCCGCCCCCTCGCCCGCAACCTCAGCGATGCCGCCCGTCGCGGTATCGCCTTTGTTGCCATTGTTGGCTCGGAAGAACGCGCCGACCGAACCCTCGTCTGGCGCGATCTGGCCCACCACGACGAGCGCCGCATTGCGCTTGATGCGCTCGCAAGCCTCAATTTGGCCTCATGGTAAATGATCCTATCTGACGGGTAGGGCTACGTCAACGTCACCTCTGGTAATGAGGGTTTGGGGCGCAGATCCAACGACTTTGGTGTAGCCCAACATTGATGGGGATGTTTGCGGAGGGGCGTAGCCCCTCCGCAAACATCCCCTCCCTTACTAAGCTACTACAAAGCATAGAAATCACGGTGAACCCCTATGAAGAGCCTGCCAACCTGGGGCCGTTATGCGGAACTTCGCCCTCATGAGCTTGCCCATATTCGAGGAGAGACCCCCGTCGTCTATCTGCCCTGGGGTGGCTTGACGTGGCATGGTCCCCATTTGCCGCTGGGCATGGATGGCCTCATTGCCGAGGTGGTCGCCGAGCGCGCTGCTCGGCGCACTGGCGGTGTACTGCTGCCACTGGTGGCTTGGCCCGTCGAGGGGGTGCCCCACGAGGACACCCTTAGTCTAAGTACGGCCACGGTGCGTACTATTCTTTACGAAACCTTCACTGCGCTTGCCCGCAATGGCTGGGTCGCCGTGGTGCTGGTGAGTGGCCACTATTCTCAGGCCCACGACCTGCTTCTGATTGAAGCGGCGCTGGAGGCGATTCGCGATCTGGGGTTGCTCGTGCTGGCCATTCCCCCGCTGGCGCTCGTGGACGAAGAGATGCTCGACCATGGTGCCCTCTGGGAGACCTCGACGCTCTTGGCGTTGCGTCCCGAATTGGTGGATCTCGACGCACTCGGTCAAGGTCCTCTGAATCCTGCCGCGAGCGGCGTGGTGGGCCGCGATCCCCGCCATACTGCCTCATCTTCGCTCGGCGTGACGGCGCTCAATCTTGCGGTGGAACGCATTATCATTGCCGTGAATGATCTGCTCGATCAGGGCGATCCCGCGCCGCTGATAGCGCTCTATGGCAACCGCCGCGAACGCTTTCAAGCCTTTATTGTGCGCTATGGCAGCGATCCTGAGTCGTCCGCACGGGCATGGTGGGCCGAGGTTACGCGGAGCCAGCCGAGTGATGAGTGACGAGTGGCGCGGGGAGGCGGAGCGGCGGGGAAGCGGACGGGTGGGAAGGCAGGAAAAAGTCACCGCGTTACTTTTGCGCTATTGCGAATTTTGGCAATACCGCAAAAGGAACGCTGTTGCTCACAAAGCGCTTGTCATGCTGAGCGCA
>RSAS01000194.1:0-12379 GCA_003934145.1 Candidatus Viridilinea halotolerans
CGCGTCCCGCGTCTCGCGTCCCGCGTCCCGCGTCCCGCGTCCCGCATCTCGCGTCCCGCGTCCCGCGTCCCGCCTCCCGCGTCCCGCGTCTCGCGTCCCGCGTCTCGCCTCCCCCCTCCCCCCATCCCTACACCAAGCTATGTTGCCGGAGGCGGCGTTGCAGCGCGGCAGAGGTAGCGTAGGGTGCGATGATCGGGGCCAGTTTAGCATCAAAGGCGGCGCGTTGGCCGTGCTGCACCGCGAGGTCGCGCAGGTCGGCAAGGAGGGCAACCCCCTCTTGGTAGCCGCTGGCGGTGCGTGTGGCCAGTAGCGCAGGGATGCGCGCCCATGCCGCATCTTCGCGCTGCGCCAACGCCTCCAGTTTGGCGCGGCGGGACTGTTCGGCAGCCGTTTGTTTGGCGCGGCGCTCCTGCTCGGCAGCCGCACGTTCGCGCTGCAGGCGAAGTTCCCTGATCTGCGCCACGTCCGCCTGGATGTCGGCGAAAGTGCGGCTGGTCGTGGTCGCCACTGGGCCTTGCGCCCCGCCAACCTCGCGTAGACGTTGGAGCAACCTGGGGCCGACATGGGTTGCGCCGCAGGCCACATCCACCAAAAAGGCGTTGCGCTCCGCTTCGGGCAACAGGGGCACCCACGCCGCCAATGGCTCTTGTTGCACCTTCAGTTCCGGGCTGGCCGTGGCCGCAGCGGCGATCAGATCCTGATCAATAGCGAAGAACTCAATGAAGGCTTGCAGGGCGGCATCAAGTTGGCCCAGCCCTGGCGGGACGGGTGGCTCGACCAGATCTTCGGGTTCAGACCAGGCGGCGCTTTGGTTGGCGCAGCAGAGCCAAAAGAGATAGAGCGCCCGCCGATCGCCGCGCATGATCGCGTCGCGCAGGGGCAACAGCGGGCCGAGCATGCCCTCACCCTCGATCCAGCCAAAGCCCCCCTCTTCGTGCCATTCAAAATTGAGCAAAAGATATTCTGGCGTCGCCTGGAGTGTACTCACAAAGCCCTCTTCGTCGCCCAGAAGGTAGGGCTGCAGTTGCTCAGCATTGACGGCACCCTTAGGCAAGCGCAAGGCAAACTGCTTCGTGCCCCAGTTAGCGATGTAGAGCATGGCATCGAAGTAATCTTCCAGCACCTTAAGCGGTGTGCGCGGGAAGTCACCGTAGGCATAGTTGAACGCGGCGCGGGACGCGCTCAGTTCGACGCGCTTCGAGATTTTGCGTAACTCCGCCTGCTGTGCAGCGGAAAGGAGCCCGTCGATGGTTTGGAATTCGTAGTATTGGTATTCGCTCATGGGGGGTGTTGGCTTTCCATTTAACTTTGGTGCTGTTGGCTAGGATAGTATACCAAAGCGTTGCTGGGGCTACGCCACAGCAACGCCTTTTTTGTTCCGCTTTGGCGGCTTCGCCACCCAAAGGTTTGCGAGGGAACCAGGTTCCCTCGCATCCTCCCCCCGCCCGACGGGGGCTTGGGGGCTGCGCCCCGCAGAATCCCGCTGTCGAGCGGGGGCTTGGGGGCTGCGCCCCCGCAGAATCCCGCTGTCGGGCGGGGATTGGGGGCTGCGCCCCCAAAAAGCCTCCCCCGCCGAGCGGGGGCTTGGGGGCTGCGCCCCGCAGAATCCCGCTGTCGAGCGGGGGCTTGGGGGCGCAGCCCCGCAGGATCCCGCTGTCGAGCGGGGGCTTGGGGGCGCAGCCCCGCAGGATCCCGCTGTCGAGCGGGGGCTTGGGGGCGCAGCCCCGCAGAATCCCGCTGTCGAGCGGGGGCTTGGGGGCGCAGCCCCGCAGAATCCCGCTGTCGGGCGGGGGCTTGGGGGCGCAGCCCCCAAAAAATCTCTTCACCGAACGAAAGTTCGGGGGCGCAGCCCCCATAAACTGTAAAAGATTACAGTTTATGAACAACCGCCCATTTGGGGGTGGCCACCGCTCACGAGGCTTGAAACGGGGGTTGAAGTGGTATATAATGGCCTTCGCGGTGGGGAAAAGTGGGGAAAAGTGGGGAGTAAGCACAAGCGTTTTGTAGAAAATGTTTGTCAATGGAGCGGCCAGTGTTGCTTGGCGAGTTTGAACACTCGATAGATGACAAGGGCCGTGTTGCTATCCCCGCCCGCTTTCGCGAGCAACTTGGCGAGGGCTTTATCCTTACCAAAGGTTTTGAACCCTGCCTTCAGGCGTTTCCGAAGCCGCTTTGGGCCGAGTTGGCGGCCAAGATTGATCGCTTGCCCCTCGGCAACCCCCAGGCGCGCAACATGCGCCGCCTGCTCTTTGCTCCTGCGGCTGAAGTTGAGATCGACCGCCAGGGGCGTATTCTTGTCCCCCAGGCGCTGCGTGAATATGCTGACTTGACCGAGGAGGTACTCATTACGGGCATGCATACCTACTTTGAACTCTGGTCCGGACAGCGTTGGCGTGTACTCCAAGCGGAGTTGAACGGAAGCGGGGCGTCCATAGCGGAACAGATGGCCGATCTGGGGATCTAGGCGGTGCATGTGTCTTTTCACCATGTTGCGGTTCTCCTAAACGAGGTGCTTGCCGCGTTGCAACCACAGTCCGGCGGGCGCTTCCTTGACGGGACGCTTGGCGGCGGTGGCCATGCCAGTGCCATTCTGGCGGCTACGCAGCCCACTGGCCTACTTTTGGGCATCGATGCTGACCCGGCGGCACTCGCTGCGGCACAAGCCCGCTTTGTTGCTGCTGGGGTGGCCCCTGAACGTTTTATTCTGCACCATGGTTCGTTTGCGCAGTTGGCCCAGATTGTGCAGCAGCATGGCTTCGCGCAGCTTGATGGGATCATGCTCGACTTAGGCGTCTCGTCCCATCAACTTGATACTCCGGCCCGTGGATTTAGTTTTACCAGTGATGGCCCGTTGGATATGCGCCTTGATCCGACCCGTGGCCCTACGGCGGCGGATTTGGTGAATGGCTTGGATGAGATCGCTTTGGCCGATCTGATCTACCGTTACGGTGAAGAGCGTGGCTCACGGCGCATTGCGCGCCAGTTGGTTACCCAACGGAAGCGAGCACCGCTTACCTCCACCGCCGAACTCGCATCCCTCGTAGCTCGTACGCTTGGTCGCGGCGGGCGCGAACGCATCCATCCGGCTACCCGTACCTTCCAAGCCCTGCGCATCGCCGTCAACGGCGAACTGGAACAACTTGAAGCCGTGCTGCCCCAAGCGGTGGATCTGCTCCGCCCCGGCGGACGGCTCGCCGTCATTAGCTTTCATTCGCTTGAGGATCGCATCGTCAAACACTTCTTCCGCGCCGTGTCGGGCTATGGCGGCAACGCCAATCCGCATCCGCCTCAGGTGTGCATCATAACCAAGAAACCCTTGGTGGCTACGCCTGAAGAGACGGCTCAGAATCCTCGGGCGCGCAGCGCGAAATTGCGTGTTGTTGAGCGGATAACGGAGTAACACATATATGGCTGTCAATACACAGCGTCTGTCTCCTATTGCTGGGGCGCGCGCCCGCCGCCTGGCGCTCCCGCACTATCTGCGTCTTGAGGGGAGTCGCTACCTGTTGGGCTTGGTGGCCATTCTGAGCCTGATGAGCCTGATTGTACTCCTCCAGACCGGCGCAGTTGCGACGCGCGGTTATGCTATTGCCCGCCTTGAGGTGGAGAAGACCCAACTGCTGCGTGAGCGTACGTTGCTGCTCGAACGTCAAGCGCGGGCGCAATCGCTCGATCGGGTGCGCTTCCAGGCTGAGCAGTTGGGGCTGCGCCCGCTCAAACCCAACCAGATTCGCTACCTCAGCCTCCCCGATCCGTTGACACCGCCAGGCACGGTGGCGACCATACACCCCGTCTGGCGTGGAGGCTTGAGTAATGAGTAGGACTGAGCGGCAGCGCCGCGTTCGCCAGCCCATGCTGGGCCGGCTGCGGCTTCCGCATCCGTTGCCTAGTCGCCCGCGTACCCGCGTTGCAAGCGCCCCCGTTCAGGTGCGCCTGCAACGTTGGCGTATTAACGGGTTGCTTTTGTTCTGCATCCTTTTGTTCGGCACGATCTTTTTGCGCCTGATTGAACTTCAGGTCTTTCGCCACGCCGAATTGAGTCAGAAGGCGGAACGGCTGATTGAACTGCAACTGCCCATTGCGTCCACCCGTGGGACAATTACCGACCGCATGGGTAATGTGTTGGCGCTGGACGTGGATCGCAAGAGCCTCTGGGTGGTGCCGAGCGAGGTCAGGCCGGAACGGGTGGTCGGCTTGGCGCTCTCGCTCTCGGCACTAGTGGGTCGTTCGCCGCAAGAGCTTGAGGCGGCCCTGACCGACCTTGATCGCTACTGGGTACGCGTGGCACGCTGGCTGGAGCCAGAGGTGGCGCGCCAGATTGCGGCCCTGGATGAGCCGGGGCTGCGCTTGGAATATGACCCCCACCGCGTCTACCCCCAGCGTAGTTTTGCCGCCCAGATCATTGGGGCCGTGAATGATAATGGCGATGGCATTAGTGGTATTGAAGGTTTTTTTAATGCTGCGCTCAAGGGTGTACCAGGAGTGCGTGAGGGTGAGTTCGATAGCTTGCAGCGCCCGATTGCGATTGCACCCATGCGTGAGGTTGCGCCGCGTGATGGGATGCATATCCAGACCACGCTCGATCCGCTCATTCAATATTTGGTGGAACAGGAACTGAGCGAGGCCGTTGAGCGCCACCGTGCTGATGGCGGTTCGATCATTGTGCTTGATGTGCGTACCGGCGCGATTCGTGGGATGGCCTCATGGCCATTTTTTGATCCCAACAACTATGCCGCCTATCCGCCCGAGGTCTATGGGCGCAATCCGGCGATCAGCGATCTCTATGAGCCAGGGAGTACTTTCAAGATGATCACCGTGGCGGCGGGCTTGCAGAGCCGCGCCTTCACCGCCGATACCCTGGTGAACGACACCGGTGTGATCTGGCGCCACGGTTTTGCTTTGCGTAACTGGAATGGTGCAGGCAATGGGATGCTCGACCCCTCCGGGATGCTCTACCATTCGAGCAATGTGGGTTCACTGCTGCTCAACGAAATGACTGGCCCTGAACGATTCTATGCAACCGTTGCTGCTTTTGGCTTTGGTCGCCCTACTGGCGTCGAGCTGGCCGGCGAAGAGCAGGGCATTGTCAATGCCTGGGGTGGCCCCAACTACAACGATCTCACCTTTCTCACCAATGCTTACGGCCAGGGTATTTCGGTCACGCCGTTGCAGTTGGTGGCTTCCGCCGCAGCCATTGCCAACGATGGCATTCTGATGCGGCCTTACATTATCGAACGACGCTGCGAAGGGGAGAATTGCGTTGAGACCGAGCCGGTCGAGGCGGGCCGCCCGATTGAGCCAGGAGTTGCGTGGACGGTGCGGCGCATGCTGGTCAACTCCGCCAACCACTACGCCCCCGTGGTATGGGGGCCACGCATCGGCAGTTACGCCGATCAGTGGCTGGTGCCGGGCTATCAGATTGGGGCCAAGACGGGCACTTCCAGCATCCCCTTGCCCGGTGGCGGCTATGATCCCGAGTTTACCATTGGTTCGGTGCTGGGCTTTGGGCCCGCCGAGGATGCCCAATATGCCGTGCTGGTCAAGATTGATCGCCCCAAAGATGATATTTGGGGCGTGGCGACGGCCATCCCCGTCTTTTATCGCATTATGGATGAACTGATGCGCTACGAGCGCATCCCGCCCGACCCAAACCTGGTGAGCCCAGGTCAAGCCCAGGCGCGCCAGTGAGCTTTTTTCTTCCGTGTTGGCGGCTTCGCCGCCAACACGGAAGGGGGAGGTTTTTTTTTCGGGGGAGGCTTCGCCTCCCCCGAACCCCCTCCGCTCGGTGCGGGCGGGGGCATGGCCCCCGCAAAACCATTCCCGTTGCGTGTTGGCGGCGGTGCCGCCGGCACGCAACAAAAGCAGATGAGGTGCTATAATTGCCCTACGATGTCCCAACCAAACCAACTGGGAACACGGAGGGCGATGTGCTACGACTAAGCGAAGTTCTATACGGTGTGCAACCCCGCTGGTCCAGGGCGTTGCCCCACCTGCCGCCACAGTGGCAGGGGGTGCAACTCGGCGAGGTCGTGACCGACTCACGCGAGGTAGAGCCGGGGGGGCTCTTCTTGGCCCTTGCCGGGGAGCGTACCGATGGACACCTTTTTCTGGCCGATGTGATTGCGCGCGGTGCACGGGCGGCTCTTGTTAATCGTGCGGGGGTTGAGGCGCAACATGCGGCGTTACAGCGCCTTGAACAGCCGTGGGTTCTTGTAGACCCGGCCTCGGGCGCGGGGTTGGCCGAAGCCCCTCCCGATGCGTGCCTGCTCATCGCCGTAGACGACCCGCTGATGGCGATCCAGCGGCTGGCTGTCTACCATCGTGGCCAGCTCACGCCGACGGTTGTTGGTATCACCGGCAGCGTGGGCAAAACCTCCGTCAAGGAGGTGACGGCGGCAGTGCTTGCCCGTCGCTTGCGCACCTTAAAAAGCAAACGCAGTTTTAATAGTGAGGCCACGCTACCGACCACCCTGCTCCGCCTGCGCGCCCACCATGAGGCCGCAGTCGTGGAGATGGGTATGTGGTCGCCGGGCGAGATCCGCTTCTTGGCGGGCCTTGCCCGGCCCACGGTCGGGATTGTTACCAATGTTGGCCCGACCCACTTGGAGCGCTTGGGCAGTGTGGAGGCGATTGCCAACGCCAAGGCCGAACTGCCCGAGTCGCTCCCCGCTGAGGGCTGGTGTATTCTCAATGCGGACGATCCGCTGGTGGCGGCCATGGCCAAACGCACCCGTGCGCGCGTCTTCACCTTTGGTTGTAACCCTGGGGCCGATCTGCGTGCTGAACATATTGAGAGCTTGGGACTTGATGGCATAGCCTTTGATATACATCACGCTGGACAGAACGTCACGCTGCGCTTGCCTATGCTTGGTCGCCATAGCGTCTACACGGCATTGGCCGCTGCGAGCGCCGGCCTTGTGCTGGGCCTTACATGGGACGAGATTAGCGCTGGGTTACAAGATCCTACGATCCAGTCACGTATTACAGTAGTCCGTAGCGCAAATGGGGCTATAATCATTGACGACACCTACAATGCCGCTCCGCTCTCGACTATCGCCGCACTCGATCTGCTCGCAGCCATGCCCGGGCGCAAAGTGGCCGTCTTGGGCGATATGCTTGAATTGGGTAGCGCCAGCGACGAAGGCCATCGCCAAGTCGGGGAGCATGCGGCAACGCTGGTGGATCGTTTGGTGACCGTCGGCCCGCAGGCGCAAACACTCGCCACTGCCGCCCGCGCATCCGGATTGCCCGCCGATCACGTTTTTACGTGTACGAGCAATGCCGCTGCAGTCGCCGCCTTGACCCCGTTGCTCCAGGCTGGCGATTATGTGTTGGTCAAGGGATCGCGGGCAATGGCCATGGAAGCCATTGTGGTGGCGCTGCAATCCCGTCAAGAGGAGGAGTAGTTTTGGATGTCCTACGAGCGGTGCTGGTGCAAGACATGGCCCGCGCTCTACTATTGGCCGCTGCGGCCTTCGTGCTGACCCTGTTCGTCGGTGCGTGGTGGGTGAGTTTTGCCCGGCGTCATAAACTCGGTAAGCAGATACGGGTGGATGGCCCCCAAAGCCATCTGACGAAGATGGGAACGCCCACTATGGGCGGCGTCATGATCGTCAGTACGGTTCTTTTGCTCACCATGCTGTTTAATTTGGTTGACCGTTGGTCGATGCTCTTGCCTCTGGCAGTGTTGCTTAGTTTTGCCGTCTTGGGCGGGGTGGATGATTGGAAGAGTCTCACTGGCTCTACATCAAAGACCTATGGCTTTACCGTGCGCTACAAGTTTTGGCTGATGGTGGTCGTGGCCTTGGTGGCGAGTCTGGCGCTCTATCTGCCGAAACCCTTCGGTTTGGCCCACGATGGTCTGGTGCAGATTCCGTTTGTGGGCGAACGTAACATTGGCCCCTTCTTTATTCCTTTGGCGATCTTTATCATCGTTGGCACGGCAAATGCCGTGAATATCACCGATGGCCTTGATAGTCTGGCCGGTTGGAATTTGACGCTGGCCTTTGCCGCCTATGGCGTGATGACCTTCTTGGCGGAACCGCAATTAACCAATTTGATGGCCTTCTGCTTCACGCTCGTGGGCGCATGTGCGGCCTTTCTTTGGTACAATGCCCATCCGGCGCAGGTCTTTATGGGTGACTTGGGGGCCTTGGCGCTGGGGGCAACCCTCGCGGTGGTGGCGTTGCAATCGCAGCAGTGGCTGCTCTTGCCGGTCGTTGGCATTGTTTTTGTCGCGGAAGCCTGCTCGACAATGATCCAGACGGGCTATTTCAAATGGACACGCTGGCGCTATGGCACCGGGCGGCGGGTCTTCCGCATGGCGCCGCTGCACCACCACTTTGAGCTTGGCGGCTGGAGTCAGGTGCAGGTTACACAACGTTTTGTACTGATTGGAACGGTGGCTGCTATGGTTGGCATCTCGCTCGCCCTCATCTTCGCAACTCCGCGTCAACCACAACGCGCCGATCTGCCCCCCACTACCCAGGTGGTTGAGGGGCGACCATGAATTTGCGTGAACAAAAAGTGCTGGTGATGGGTTTGGGCGTCCACGGCGGTGGTCTGGGGGTCGCCCGCTGGCTGCTCCAGCAGGGGGCGCAGGTCACGGTCACTGATGTGGCTGAGGCGGGCGCCCTGGCTGAGTCGGTCGCGGCGCTTGATGCGAGCGCCGCCGCGTTGGGTGCCCAAGTCAACTATGTGTTGGGTGAGCATCGTGCCGAAGATTTTGCCACGAGCCAGATGGTCGTGGCCAATGCGGCGGTGCGCCCCGATTCACCTTGGCTGGCCCACGCGACGGAGGCCGGAGTGCCCATCGAGACGGAGATGACGCTCTTCTTCCGCGCTTGCCCCGGCCCGATTTTGGGGGTCACGGGCACAAAAGGCAAAACGACAACGGCGCTCTTGTTGGCGGCGATGTTGCGCCGTCGCCACCCTGCTACGTTGGTCGCAGGCAACCTGCGCGTCTCGGCGCTGGAGGCGCTGCCCACATTGAACGCCAAGACGCCGGTGGTGCTGGAACTCTCTAGCTTCCAATTGGAACGGCTGGGGGCCGCTGGATTGAGTCCGCACTACAGTCTGGTGACCAACATCTCGTCCGATCATGTGAATTGGCATGGCTCGATCGAGGCTTATGCGGCGGCCAAGCGCCAGATCTATTGGCACCAAGCCAGTGATGGGATTGTGGCACTCAATGGGGCCGATGATGGTTCGGTAGAGCATATGATGCTCTATGAGGGCATGCAGCGCCACGGCGGACGCACGATTTGGGTCTGTGCGGGGCCGCATTGGTCGCGGGCGCGTAGTCGCTTCCTACAGCCGGTGGTGCGTTCGGTGGATACGTCGGTGGAGCGGCGGGGCGATACGATTGTCTGGCGCGATGTGCCGGGCTATTGTGGCTCGGCGACGCCGCTCGCCGGTGAGCCGCTCTTTAGCGTGGGTGATATACGCATTCCGGGAGCGCACAATCTGGCCAATGCGATGTGCGCGGCAGCCTTGGCGCGTGCTTTTGATGCAGGGCCAGCCGATATTCGAGCGGCGCTGCGTACCTTCAACGGTGTGGAACATCGCCTTGAATTAGTGCGTGAGTTTGATGGTGTACACTATGTCAACGACACCACCGCCACCAACCCTGCGGCGGCCTTAGCGGCGCTAGATGCCTTTGCGACGCCGATTGTGCTCATTGCGGGCGGCGCCGACAAGGAGTTGGAGTTTAGTGCGCTGGGGGCCGCGATTGCGCGGCGCGTGAAGGCGCTGGTGCTGCTTGAGGGCAGTGCCACGTCGCGCATGGTGGCTGCCGTGCAGGCGTGCGCCGAACGGAGTGCTGTGCCAACCCTGAGCGGCCCCTACGCTGATTTTGGCGAGGCGCTAGATGCAGCGCGCGGCTTGGCCGAGGCGGGCGATACCGTGTTGCTCTCGCCAGGATGTGCTAGTTTCGGCATGTTTCGCAACGAGTTCCACCGCGGCGAGGAGTTCCGCCAACTTGTGGCCAATTTGAGCAGCGAGAAGCGCCAGCGTGGGCGACGGGTCGTACCGAAGGTGGCCCCGTGAGCTATGCACCCTTTGAGGCCCAGGAGCAGCCGGAGCAGCCGCGCATGGTGCCACCGCAGCCCCCCATCCCGTGGGCGGTCTATACGCTGATCGGGTTGATCGTTGCGGTCTATTTGCTTTCGATTCTGCTTAATGTATTGCTCGGCCAGGGTGGTTTCTTCCAGCCGAGTCTCTTCGTGCTGCTACTGTTGGGGGCCAAAGAGAATAGTTTGATTGATGGCGGCCAGTATTGGCGGCTGATTACAGCAACTTTTTTGCATGGTAATCTGATTCACATTTTCTTCAATAGCTTTGCACTCTATGCGCTTGGCCCCGAGTGTGAACGCATCTATGGCCTCAAGCGCTTCTTGGTGCTCTACTTCTTGGCCGGCCTCGGCGGGAGCGTCGCCTCCTACCTGATGTCGCCCGCGCCTTCGGTCGGGGCGAGCGGTGCCGTCTTTGGGCTGATTGGCGGCTTGGGCATGTTCTTCTACCTGAGCCGTGCGGCCCTCGGCGAGTTTGGCAAGGCGCAGGTGCAGAGCATGGCCGCCATCGCGGGCATCAATCTGGTGATTGGCTTCTCGGCGGCGGGGGTCATTGATAATTGGGGCCATATGGGTGGCATGGTGATCGGAGCACTGGTTGGCACCGCCCTCGCCCCGCGGCTCAGTGTAGACCAGCGCTTCTTCCCGCCGCTCATGACCCGCGCCTACCCACCCTGGGGTACCACCGCCACCGTGGCGGTTGGTGGTACGTTGGTGCTGCTGGCGCTGCTGTTGCCCGGAGCGTAAGACAAGGTGTCAGGTGTTAGGTGTCAGGTGTCAGACCGAGCGCATCAGGACGCGGTGCGCAACGTCAAACGGTAAAGTAACCTGAAGCCTTGTCTTAGGGGTTAAACGTGATCTTTTGCGGCAACGGATGGCCCTCACCCCCCGGCCCCCTCTCCCACGTTGTGGGAGAGGGGGAGAAGATGGCGTGATTCTTGGTATTCCTCGCTTTGCCTCCTCGCATCCTCTCCTCTTCAAAAGGAGTAAAGATTGTGGTCGAAAAAACCCACAAACCCGACTACGTACTCTCAGCTACGGTCGGGGCGCTGGTGGCCTTCGGCTTGGTGATGATCTATAGTGCCAGTTTTGTCGAAGGCTACAATCTCCATAACAATCAGTACTACTACCTGTTGCGTCAAATGGTGGGGGCCACGATTGGCACTATTGGGCTCTTGGTAGCGCAGCGCATAGACTATCGCCTCTGGCGCACATATTCGGTACACCTGATGATTGGCTGTCTGGCGCTGTTGGTGCTGGTGCTGATCCTGCCCGCTTCGATGACCGAAGTGAACAATGCGCGCTCGTGGATCAGGCTGGGTGAAGGGGGCGTCTTTGGCCTTTTTAGCATCCAGCCCGCCGAGCTTGCCAAATTGATCATGGTCATCTATTTTGCCGACTGGCTCTCGCGGCGCAGCGAGAAGGTGGGCAATGTGAGCTATGGGCTCATCCCCTTCGCGGTGATGCTGGGCTTGGTCTGTGGTTTGGTGATGCTGCAACCCGATCTGGGCACAACGGTGGTGCTGGTCATGATTGGCGGGGCGATCTACTTTGCTGCCGGGGCGCGCGTCTGGCATGTGGCGGGGGCGCTGGGCTTGGCCGCGCTGGCCTTCTGGTTCCTCGTGAGTGTGGTGGGCTGGCGCAATGCACGCATTCTTGCCTTCCAAGATCCCGAAAAGTATTACAACACCTTTGGTTTCCAGCCCACCCACGCGCTCTATGCGCTGGGCAGCGGCGGCTTTTTTGGCCAAGGGTTGGGCCAGGCGCGCCAGAAGTTTCAGTGGCTGCCCCAAGCCCATACCGATACGATCTATGCGATTATTGGCGAAGAGTTGGGGCTGTTGGGCACCTTCGCCGTGCTGGTGGCATTTGCGCTGATCGCCTATCGCGGGTATCGTATCGCTGGACGAGCGCCCAATCCCTTTGCCGCCTTGGTGGCGGTGGGCATTACCAGTTGGCTCGTCTTGCAGGCGCTGCTGAACCTTGGCGTAACCACTTCGTTGGTGCCCTTTACCGGCCTGACCCTCCCCTTCATTTCGTATGGCAGTACGTCACTTTACACCAGCATGGTTGCGATGGGCGTGCTGCTCAATATTTCAAAGCACACCGCCCAGTATCAGCCCGAGGAGATGAGCGATGGCCCGCGCACCAAGCGACGCCCAAAACTGGCCTTCCTCGACCATCTTGCTGTGTGGCGGAGGCACGGGCGGGCACGTCTACCCAGCTTTGGCCGTAGCCGCCGTTTGCGCAGGCGCTAAAGTGAAGGGCCACCCCCCCCGCGCAGGGGAGGGGTTCGGGGAGGGCTTGGC
>RSAS01000194.1:12479-14081 GCA_003934145.1 Candidatus Viridilinea halotolerans
CCTCCCCAAAAATCCCCGCGCAGGGGAGGGGTTCGGGGAGGGCTTGGCCCTCCCCAAAAATCCCCGCGCAGGGGAGGGGTTCGGGGAGGGCTTGGCCCTCCCCGAAAATCCCCACCCACAGCATTATGAACTTCTCTATGTGGGGAGCGTGGGAGGCATGGAGGAAGGGATTGTGGCTACCGAGAGTAGCTTGCCCTTCCGAGCGCTGCCGGCGGCGGCGCTGCGCGGGCGCGGCCCGCTGGAGTTGCTGCGCGGCGGCGCGACGATGGGCGCGGGGCTGTTGGCCGCGCGCCGTCTGATCCAAGAGCTACGCCCGCAGGCGATTTTGGGTACCGGCGGCTATGTCTGTGTGCCGCTCTTTCTGGCCGCGAAACTGGCCCGCGTGCCGACACTGATCTACCTGCCCGATCTGGTGCCCGGCCTCGCCGGACGACTCTTGGCGCGCATTGCGACCCAGGTGGCGGTGAACGTGGCCGAGGCGCTGCCGGTTTTGGGCTTGCGCCCAGGTGATCCGCGAGCGCTCGTGGTGGGCTATCCGCTGCGCCAAGAGTTCTTTGGCCAGGATCGCGCCGTCTGTCGGCGGGCGTTTGGCTTGGAAGCAGAGCCGCCGGTGCTGTTGGTCTATGGTGGCAGTCGCGGGGCGCGTAGCATCAACCAAGCCATTGCGCGGCTCCTGCCCGATCTTTTGGTGCGCAGCCAGATCATCCATGTCTGCGGGCGCGAAGGGGACGAAGCGTTCTTGCGTAGTGCAGCGGAGGCGCTGCCCGCGCATTTGCAAACGCGCTACAAACTCTACCCTTACCTGGATGGCGTGCATACGCCGCCAATGGTTGGCGCTTTTGGGGCTGCCGATCTCGCCATTTGTCGTAGTGGTGCCTCTACCTTGGCTGAATTGCCCGCCGCCGGGCTACCCGCTGTTTTGGTGCCCTATCCCTACGTTCACCAAGACGAAAATGCCGATTATCTGGTACGATATGGGGTAGCAGAAAAGGTCGCAGATTGTGCTATGATCGGTAACGGCCTGCCCCAGGAGGGGGCGCTCTTCCGCGCGGTGGCCCGCCTCCTTGATGATGAACCTGCGCGGCAACGTATGGCGGAGCAGAGTCGGGCGTTGTCCCGGCCAGATGCGGCCCAACGCCTGGCTGAGGCAATGTTCGGATTGGCCGCAAGGAGTGGTGGCTGATGGAATACCACGAAGTCGTTCGCTTCCTTCTCCCCTGGCACACATTGGTGCCGCTGGCCCAAGCTCAGGATACGATCACCCTGAGCCTGAATGGGACGATGCTGCTGATCGTTTTGCTGGCCATCGGCGCCTATTGGGGCTACCAGCAGGGCTTTCGCAACCTGTTGACGGTGGCTTTCTGGACGATTGCGGCCTACCTGGCGACGGTGCAGGGTGGCAATGTGATTGTACAGATGATCAATCGGATGTGGCAGAACGGGCCGCGCCTCTTGGCGATTATCCTCGGACGTGACACCGGAGATGCTCCCGTTTTTGAACCGTTGATTACTACCGATTTGCAGGTTCCCCTCTTCTTTCGCTTTGTCGCTTTTGTTGCCATCATCTTGCTCGGCTTCTTCTTCGCCAAGAATGCGAGTTGG
>RSAS01000967.1 GCA_003934145.1 Candidatus Viridilinea halotolerans
CGGCTGAGGTCTTGGGATGCGATGGGAAGCCGACTAAAGTCGGCACTACGATTGTAAGGCGAGAAGCCCCTTTTTGAAACATGTCTTAGCGCGAATAAGCCTTAGGCTGGCGAAGGGGCGGCCCGTAGCTTCGGCAAGCTCAGCCAACGGGCCGTTGGCTTGGTGGCTGAGTTTGCCGAAGCCAACCTGTCGAAGCCAGCGACCCGCACCCAGGACTTCTTCGCGCTAACAAAAACCCTTCTTGTTGCGTGTTGGTGGCTGCATCGTCAACGCGCAACAACAAACGGAAGTTTCATGGTTGGCTATTTGCGCACGATCACGACGTTGCTATTACAACCAATACGACTGTTAGGTTCATATCCGTCTGGTGCGTGGCGTGTCGATCTATTAGCTGGCGTGACAGTAGGTTTGGTCTTGTTGCCTCAGGCGTTGGCTTTTTCGCTGCTGGCTGGATTGCCGGTGGCAATGGGACTCTATACGGCGTTTGTGACGGCGATTATTGGGGCGCTCTGGGGTTCATCGAGCCATTTGCACAGTGGGCCGACCAATACGGCGGCGATTTTGACCCTCTCGGTGCTGGCACCCTTTTTTGCTGTTGGTTCGCCGGAGTTTTTGGCAGCGGCGGGTCTCTTGGCGGTGCTATCAGGACTAATCCGGCTGCTGATGGGTTTGGCTCATCTGGGGCTTTTGGTCAACTTCGTCTCCGATGCGGTCGCGGTGGGCTTCACGGCAGGCGCGGGTTTATTGATCATCTCGAACCAACTGGGCCCCATCCTGCGGGTACACATCACGCCCACCGCTGGCGTCTTGGGGACACTCGGCGCTGCGTTCAGCCAATGGGCCACCGTTCATGCGCCTTCGCTGCTGTTGGGGCTGGGCACGATCCTTTTCATTACCTTCTGGCCCCGGGTGACGCGCCGCGTACCTAGTGTGTTGGCCGGGGTGGCGCTGCTCAGCCTGATGGCTTGGCTTTTCGACCTCGAAGGCTATGGCGTGCGTAATTTAGGGGCGTTGCCAGCAGGTTTGCCACCGCTGGCCAGCCTGCCCTTCTTTGACCTCGAACTGATCGGACATTTGATCAACGGCGCGTTGGCGATTGCGCTGATTGGCCTCGTCGAGGCGGTGGCGATTGCACGGGCCGTGGCGGGCCATTCGCGCCAGCGCCTCGATAGCAACCAAGAATTTGTTGGCCAAGGGATGGCCAATATCGCCGCTGGCCTCTTCAGCGGCTTCCCCGCTTCAGGCTCGTTCAATCGCTCGGCCTTGAGTTACCAAGCGGGCGCACAGACGGCGCTGGCCAATGCCTTTTCGGGCGTCTTTGTCTTGGTAGCAGCCTTTGCGCTCAACACGCTGATCGCCCGTATCCCGCTGGCGGTATTGGCCGGAGCGTTGGCGGTTACGGCGTGGGGCATGATTGATCGCGAGCGCATGGCGCAGATCTGGCGTGGGGCGCGCGGCGAAGCGCTGATTATGACCGTCACCTTTGGGGCAACGCTGCTGCTGCCGCTACAGTTTGCTATCCTCACTGGGGTGTTGATGTCGCTCGCTTACTACCTACTGCGCACCAGCACACCTCGGGTAGACGCCGTGTTGCCCGATCCTGAATTTCAGCATTGGGAACCCCACAATGGCCGCCCCCAATGCCCGCAGTTGGCCGTGGTGGATGTGTTGGGCGACATCTACTTTGGCGCAGTACACCATGTTGAAGAGACCATTGACGCCATCCTCAATGCAACACCAAGCCAGCGCTTTTTGCTCTTACGCATGCACAGTGTGCAGCACTGTGATATTAGCGGTATTCGCATGCTCGAGAGCATCCGTGATGTCCTGCGCGAGCGCGGCGGCGATCTCTACATGACGCGCGTGCGCGATCCCGTGGTCTACCGCATGCGCATGGTTGGCTTTTATGAGCAGATGGGGCCAGATAATTTCTTAGACGAAGATGTAGCGATTGATCATCTCTTCTACCACATTATCGATCCGGCGGTCTGTATCTACGAGTGTGAGCGCCGCGCCTTCCGCGAGTGTTACACGCTGCCCAAGCGCACGTTGCCCGGCGGCGCACCGCCGATCACCCTGTTGCCCTTGGGGGCCGAGCCAGTGCCGACCCTGCGCCCCATTGAGTTGTGGGATGCGTTGCACAGTGATTTACCACCCTTAGTGGTGGATGTGCGCGAGCCACGCGAATTCCGCGAGAGCCACATTCCGGGTGCGATTGCCATGCCGCTCGATCAAGTCCTTACGCAGCAACACAAGCTCCCGCTGAGCGGACGACTGGTGCTGATCTGTCGTAGCGGACGGCGCAGCGCCCGTGCCGCCGAGGCGCTGATCGCCCAAGGCTACCGCGATCTGCGCATTCTCGAAGGCGGCTTGTTGGCCTGGGAGCAGGAGAATTTGTTGATGGCGATGTGAGACGCGGAGAGACGAGACGCGGAGAGACGAGACGCGAGACGCGATGACGCGGCGCATCCCGCATCCTCGCATCCCGCATCCTCGCATCCCCGCATCCTCGCATCCTCGCATCCCGCATCCTCGCATCCTCGCATCCTCGCATCCTCGCATCCTCGCATCAGTCATGGCGCCGCGACTTCATGACCCGTTCGATGTCACGTTGTGACTCGCGTTTGGCAATATCTTCGCGCTTATCGTAGAGCTTTTTGCCCCGGGCGATACCGAGTTCGACTTTGGCACGACGGCCCTTGAAGTAGACCTTCGTGGGCACCAACGTCAGCCCCTTCTGGCGAATAAGGCCGTCAATGCGGTTGATCTCGCGGCGGTGGAGCAGCAACTTGCGCGGGCGCGTCGGCTCGTGGTTGAAATACGTACCCGACTGCTCGTAGGGCGAGATGTGCGCATCGTAGAGAAAGATCTCATCTTGGTAGACGCGCGCATAGCTGCCGCGCAGGTTGATGCGCCCAGCGCGCACCGACTTGATCTCGCTGCCGCTAAGCACAATACCCGCCTCGAAGGTCTCTTCAATATCATAGTCGTGGCGCGCCTTGCGGTTATCGGCCACGACGCCTGGTGGTGGTTGTTTGGGCGCCATAGTGCCCCATTATAGCATGGAGCGCTTTTGCGTTTGGTGTTGGCGGCGCAGCCGCAGGGCGGGAGGAAGGGAGGGAACCTGGTTCCCTCCCTTCCTCCCATCCAACGAGACGCTAGCTCACATTAACGGTGATCTTGCGCGGCTTGACCTCTTCGGCCTTGGGGATGCTCAGCGCGAGTACGCCATGCTCCAGGTGGGCGGTGATGGCATCGCCGCGTACGCTGGTGGGCAGCGAGACGCTGCGGCTGAAGCGGCCAAAGCGGCGCTCGATGCGGTGGTAGTTGCGCTCCTTGCTCTCTTCGTGCTGGCGCACTTCGCCGCTGATGGTCAGCACGCCATTCTCGAAAGTGATGCTGAGATCGTCGGCCTTGAGGCCCGGTACCGCCGCCTCGATCAGGTAGCTCTCGGCGGTCTCACTCAGATCCATCGCCACGACGAGACCACCACGGGCGGGCGTGCTCGGTACAAAGCTCTCCTCGAACAGGCGATTCACGGCCTCACGCAGGGTCACGGCCTCCTGAATGGGGTCCCAGCGGCTCATGTTCGTCATACGGGTGCCTCCTCTATGGTTCATTGTGGTTTCCTTATCTTTATCGGGGAGACTTGCTCTCCCGCGTGAAGACACTATAGACGACGAGTGTTAGATCAGCGTCGAAGGGATGTTAGATCACTGTTAGTGATCTCTGTTGATAAGGATACGCGAGGGAACCTGGTTCCCTCGCGCACCCTTAGCGAATCCATTTGGTATAATTGTGGCGCTTGCCAAAGGAAAAGACGCATGGTCGCCGAACAGTTAACGAACCGTGGGATCGCGGCCTTGCGGGCGGGTGATCGGGCGCTGGCCCGTCGCCTGCTGACGGAAGCGTTACGCGCCAATCCGCAAGATACGCAGGCATGGCTCTGGCTTGCGGGGGCGTTGCCCGATGATGTTGCGGCGCAACGTTACTGTTTGCAACGGGTGTTGGCCCTTGATCCCACGCATCGTGCGGCGCGACAGGGGCTGACGGCATTGACGCAACGGGCCACACGGCAGGCGGTGGCAGCCGCGCCCGCTCCGCCCGCGCCGGTCACGCCCCCCGTGCGTGTGATCGCTCCGCAGCCCCGCGCACCGCTCCCGCCATCCCCGCCGATGGCGGTCGCAGCGGTGCCGCTTGGCGTCGCAACACCAAAGCCGCTGGTGCCACCCAAACCCCCGGTTGCGTCGCAGCCCGCTGCGCCGCTTGCGCAACCCAAACCCCCGGTTGCGTCGCAGCCCGCTGCGCCGCTGGTGCCACCAAAGCCTAAGGTTGCTACCGCGCCACCAAGTCCGCTGGCACCACAACCCGCCGCACCACCATTGCCGCCAGCGGTGGCTTTTGAAGATAGTTATATCAACCCTTGGCTCGCCTTGTGGTTGCAGCCCCGCCGCGCCATGCGCTCGGCGATTGCGCTACGCTCAACTGGTGAGACCTGGCTGCTAGCGGCGTTGGCCGGGGTGAGTGGCTACTTGGCAGCGATGGCATGGGGCGATCTGGGCGCGACGCTCGGCCCCCGCGAGGTGTTGGCGGTGGCGGTGATAGTTGGCCCGCTGCTCGGCATGATTCTTTTGCAACTCGTCGGGGTGCTCCTACGTACCGGCGGCTGGCTCTTGGGCGGACGCGCCGCCGCCGGACGGGTGCGGGCGGCCCTCGCCTGGGCCACCACGCCGCTCATCTTTGGCCTGCCGCTCTGGGTGCTGCAACTGCTCATCTGGCCCGAAGCGACCTTCCAACAGCCGACCAATTTCGTGGAACAGGTGGCGATCAGCGGCGCAAATGTCGTCCACGTGGGCCTCTGGCTCTGGGTCGCCTGGCTCAGCCTCGTCGGCTTAGCCGAAGCGCAGCGCACCGGCGTGCTGCGGGCGCTCGCCGCCTGGTTCGCGGCACTCGTGGTGGTGGTGCTGGCGCTTGGCGCGCTCTTTGGCGGTGCCGCGCTGATTATTGGTTCGCGGGGAGGGTAGGGGTATGCGTTAAGGGTTGTTACTCAAACGCTCCATCAACTCGGTTACGCCCTTGATGCTTAGCCTGGTAAAGGGCTTGATCCGCGCATTTTTGCAAATGCTGCAAGTTCGTTTTGGTGCTTTCACGTCCATGAACGGCTACCCCCACACTCAGGGTCACAACCTCGGCCACGCTGGAAAGATCATGGGGGATTGCCAGGCGCTCTATCGCGAGCCGCATCTGTTCAGCGAGCTGGAGGGCACCCTCCAACGTCGTTTCTGGCAGGAGGACGACAAATTCTTCACCGCCATAACGTGCGACCAGATCCAGGGGCCGTTTAGCGTATTGCACGAGGGTCTGAGCTACTTGCTGTAGGCACACGTCGCCGGCACCGTGACCGTAGTGGTCGTTGTAGAGCTTGAAATGGTCAACGTCCATCATCACGAGCGCCAGGGGTAGGCCGCTGCGCCGAGCGCGCTGCCACTCCAGTTGTGCTCGCTCATCAAAATGGCGCCGGTTGGGAATGCCGGTCAGACCATCCTGCATAGAGATCTTCTCGAGCAGATCCGTCTTGATCTTGAGTTCCTTTTCAACGAGCTTGCGCTCGGCGATCTCTTGTTCAAGAGCGACATTGGTGGCCTGCAAGATCGCTTCGGCTTGTTTACGTTCGCTGATGTCTTGCTCGAAGCCAAACCAACGACTGTCTCCATTGTCAAAAAAAATCGGACTCGATTCAATCAGCACAAAACGGACTTCACCACCGACAATAATCCGACCTTCCCAAACAAACGGTTGGCGTTCACGCACGACCTGCTGATTCAGTTGTTTGAAAACTTCGATCTCGTCAGGATGGACGATACTCCAAGCCAGCCAAGCATTGTTCAGCACATCCTCTCGCCGGATCTGATTCATTGCACACCAGCTATCGCTGACATACTCAAATTCGATCTCGCCATTCGCCCGCTGCCAAAACACATAAACCCCCACCGACACGTAGGCCACCAAGTCGTTGAAACGGCGTAAACTTTCGCTCAAGGCTTCCTCTGCACGCTTGCGATCAGTCACATCAGCAAGCACGCCCTCCCAGACCGTTGTGCCATCAGGGAGGGTGCGTGGGAAAGATTCGGCGGTTATCCAGCGGATTTCACCCTCGACAACAAGGCGCGTCTCACCAAAAAAGGGCTTCTTTTCATTGAAGGTCGCTGCATTCAGTGCAACCCAGGCATCAAAATCATCAGGATGGACACATGCAAAGCCTTTCAATGGATCAGAGGCTGCCTCTTCTCGGGTCAATCCGGTAAGCTTTAGAAAACGACTGCTCATAAAGGCAAAATTTGCCATGCCGCCATCGGCAGGTTGCACCATAGTGTAGGTACCAACGGGTATGTTTTCTGTCAATTCATAGGCTGTTTTTTCTAACCTTTCCTCGGCAATACGCAATGTCTTTTCCGTTTTATTACGTTCATACACTGCTTTTTCCATTTTTTTGAATAGAAAAATAATGAGTGCCATAAGCGCAAGGCAGCACGCCAACTACCACAAACAGACTGAACAGCAGGGCAAACAGAACCTGCCCCAATGTAGTCAGATGATGTTCATGTCTTATCTCTGGCGTCATGGCAAAAAAAGCATTTCACCTGCGTGTCAGGTAACGAAGCATAGTCTTCTGGTATCCGTTCAGGGGGTAGATTCTCCCTGAACGGATACGTCTGAAAAAAGCATCAGGGTCGTTCCAGAGGGTACGCGCCCCTACCTTGGCGCAAGCGCCACAATCGCTCCGTCGCTGCTGCGCCAGTAGAGGACGCCGTTGTCGAAGATCGGCCCGCGCGTGGGTGGGTGCCAGTACAGATCGTAGACCGGCTCGTTGTGGGTGTAGAGGTAGAAGCCGGGGTCGAGGCTCTGACCATCGCCTGGCGGCGTATGCCAAACGGGACAGAAGCGCTCGGCGGCATTGCGCTGGTTACACTGGTTCGCGGCCATGGTATTGGTTACCGAAAGGTACTCTTGGCTCGGAATAGGATTGTTGTAGCTCTCACCGCCAGTGGCGCGGTCGGCGATGTAGATCGACCCCATCGACATCCAGTGGCCGTGGAAGAGGACGTTGCCCACCATACTCAGCGGTCCCTGCTCGTCGGTAGGAAAGCGGATGGTGCCTTCGTTTTTGTAGTCTTGGATGAAGCGGATGCTTCCTGTAGTGAGATTCATCTCGCCGAAGGTGGTATCCTCGCGGCCATCGCAGTGAGCCGCCGAGAGGCGACATACATCACGGTTGCGCCAGAGAACGTAGGCGACATCGGTGCCATTGGCGAGGCGGCGCACGGTGGCCTGGGGCGGCGAGGAGTAGTAGTAGTTGCCATTGCCCATCGCCCCGCCCATCACCGGCGCGGTGAAGCGCGGTTGGCCAGTGCTAAGTTCAAGGACGAAGAGCGACTCATAGCGCCGATCCTGGGCAATATGTTGCCGCGTCTGCTCCTGATCGGCAAAGGCACCTCCGGTTGGCGTCCACGTCAATTCCCAATCGAAATAGGAGCGCATGATTACCACGCCCGCCTGCTCGGCCACCACCGGGTAGACATCGGGGAAGCGCCGTTCGGGACGAATGATCTCGCCAAGTTGATTACGTCGTTCGGGACGGGGGAAGGAGTTGATCTGCGTACGCCAAGCGCGACTCCCGTCAGCCGCACGCACCGCATGCACAGAGCCATCCTCAGCGGGGAAGATGATCATCCCGTCGCTGGCGGCACTGTAAGCCGAAGAAGCGTAGAGCGCCGCACTCGCGTTGTAGCTCCATGCCTGGCTCATATCAGTGGTATTGACCGCGATCAAGCGTCCTGCTGCATTGCCCACATAGACGCGGTTGCCCACGAGCAGCACCGCGCCCTCGATGCTACTCCCCGTGTTCAACTGGCCCATGATCGCGCCTGTATCGGCGCGCAGTTTGTAGAGGATGCCGTTGGTCGAGGCGAAAAAGACCGCCTGGGTGGTCGGGTCGTAGGCACCGGCATCAAGAATGCGCCCGCCCACATTGCGTACCCAGACCTCAGTGCCATTGGTGGCATTGATCGCCCGCACATTGCCCGCATCATCACCCACATAGAGCCGCCCTGCGCCGACAATCGGCACGACACTATCGAACAAGCGCACATGGTCGGCGTCAGGGCCACCGCTGGCCGTGGGGCCATTCCATGTCCAGAGCATGCGCCACTGGTTTACGCGATTCTCCATGCCGCCCGTCGGCGCAGGCAGGTTGGCCTCAACAAAATGGGTGCGTTGCGGGTTGCCGCCCAACTGGTTCCAACCCGCCGGCCCCGGATCGGGAGCAGGCACACTCGACGTCGGCACAGCCGACGTCGGCACACTCGACGTCGGCACAGCCGACGTCGGCACAGCCGACGTCGGCACAACCGACGTCGGCACTGGCGTCGGACTTACAGGCTGGCCAGCCATCACTAGCGGAAAATAGTAAAGATAGTTCACAGCCTGCGCGACATTTGCGCGTGGTGTAGTCACAGGCGGCACACTGGTAGCTACAGGCGTACTTGGCAACGTTGGCGTTGGCGCACTCGTGGCGGACTGGATATTGCGAGCCAGAATAAAGACGAAGAACAAGAGCACCATGATCGGAACGATGCGCCGCCAGATGAATCGGGCTTGGGTCATGGGTGGAGTTCCTTTCTTAGATAATTTTGGATCTAGTGACGGGTAAATAAAGAATGGTTGTGGCTAAAACCTGCGGGGCTTACGCCCCATGTGCATGAACGTAAGGGGCCTGCGGCCCCAAAAACCCCGCTGGAAAGGGAAATTTTTCGGGGGCCAAGCCCCCGAACCCCCGCCGGCAGGCCCGTTAGGGGCTTACGTTCATGCGTATGGGGGCTTACGCCCCATGTGCATGAACGTAAGGGGCCTGCGGCCCCTTAAACCCCGCCGGGAGGGGAGATTTTTCGGGGGCCATGCCCCCGAACCCCCCGCCGGCAGGCCCGCCAGAGGCTTACGTTCCCTTAACGTTTAAAATAATACTACGGTTTGTAGTATAGCATATTTGTTCAGGTAGCTGCAAATGCCCAATAGGAGATGCGCTGTTCGACCCTGTTCATTTGTTCTCCTGCTCCACCAACCACGCCAACAGGCTCGCCATGGCTCCCCGATGGTAGCGTGTCGCCCACGCGGGGTCGCCCCAATCGATAGGCCCGCCGGTCGTGTCAAAGAGCGTATGTTCAGCGTTGGCTGCGATGTAGAGGCTGGCGCCGTAGGGGAGGGCGGCTTGGTGCGCAGCAACCGCCTGAGGGCCGATTTGCTCCAGGGCGGCTTCGCTGTCTGCCACGATGACATGGACGGGCGCAGCAATGGCGACAATCGCTTCAGGGCCGAGCATGCTCGAAAGGAGCGCAGCGCCCTGCGGTGGGCGGATGGCTTGGTATTGCGCAAAATCTTCGGCGAGGTATTGGGTACCAATGCTTTGCGCCACAATCAAGACCGGCAGGTGGCTCACTTCGGGCGCTTGAACCGCGGCGGTGTAGGCGGCTAGGGCATCGTGCGCTTCGCAACAGCCGTATTCCCCGCCACTGGCCCCGTTGCCGCGTTTGTCGAAACGAAAGACGGCATAGCCCGCTGCCAGCAACTCTTCGGCCATGTAACCGTAACTGCTGCGATCCACCGGCCCCGAGTGGTGAATGATTACGACCAGGGCCCGCGGTTCTGTTTCATAGGGCAGATTCAGTTCACCGGCAAGCGTGGTGCCATCGGCGGCAGTAAAGCGCACTTCATGGCGCTCGCTACTTCCTAGCCGAACAGCATAAACACTCACCGTCCCTTGGCTAAAGACGGGTTGCAACGATGGTGCCGCGTTGGCCAACTGTGCGCGCGGGGCGTCTTGTTCGCGGACGATGAGATAGCTTACCCCAAACTGCTGCAGGATCGCAAGCCGTTCCTCCTCAGGTGTCGCCGGATCAAGTACGGTAGCCGCCATGGCGGTCTTGGTGAAGAAGTCGAGTGTCCCGGCCCAATGGGCCAAAAAGGCGTGGGCATCCGTCCAGACCGGCACATGCTGGTTGATCTCCAGCGTACCCAGCACCACGTCGGTGCGCGTAGTCTCTGCACCCAGCCATGTCAGTGCTGCAACTTCGTCTTGGCTCAAGTAGAAGGGGTGATCGTGGCGGCTCAGGTCATAGAAGCGCCAAGCGAAGATGTAGAAGTTGGTAACCACACAGAGCCCCAAGATTGCCATAAGGCCAAACGGGGCCAAGCGGGGCGCACGGGTGCGCAGCCAAGGCCCGACATGTTCAGTCATGGCGCGGGCCGCCAAGACCGCAATCGGCAATTGCCAGCCCAAGAGGAGGTGGATCTGGAACTTGACCGGCAAGTAGGCCAAGCCAAAATGGGCAAGAAACCAGACAGCAACGAGAATCTCACTATCGTCTTGGCTGCGCAACATACGCGGACGGAAGGCCAAAAGCGCCAAAAAGAGCGGCACGCCCATCAGGATGGCCAAATGCAGCGGCGGGGGCGTCCAGGCGCCAGCATTATCAAATTGCGCCAACTTGCCGCCCCAGGTCGCGTCGGTCAACACGAGGTAGGAGAGGTAGGCGGCGGGCGGGATGGTGCAGACGGCAATGATCACTGCCGCTTTGCCCAGAAAGAGCGGAAACTGGCGGTCGCGCCACCAGATCAGCAGCCCCCAGAGGCCGAGGACGCTATAGATCGTCAACAGATCATAGGCATGTTGCAAGCCCACCAGCGCCCCAAAAAAGCCAGCGGCGACGGCGTAGCGCAACTGTTGACGCTGTTGGGCATAGAGCGTCAGCCCAATTACAGCAAGAACGAGTGCGAGGGCGATACCAAAGTGGGGAAAGGCGAGGGCAATAAAAAAGTTATTGGGTTCAGAGGTGTAAAGATCAAAAGGAAAAGGCACATCAGGCAAGTTGCGTAGATATTTGACCACCACCCAAATCACTCCCAAGCCGCCACCAAAGCTAAAGAGCAGCAGCGCCCAACGGCGCGACAGAGATGCGCGCAGCATGATATGGATGCAGGCAAAGGCCACCGGGAAGAGGAAGAGAATGGCAAGCATGCGCAAAACGCCAAAAATCGCCCCCGGCGTCAGATCGAAGAACGCCCCCACCCGCCCCGCCGTCCACCAGAGCAGGTGAAAGAGGGCGGGATCATTGGGTTCCGCCGTAAGGCGATTGGGCGCAAGATGTTCATGCTGAAGGTCGCGCATCCACGCGAAATACTGATTATGGTCGGGAATATTGTAGATCACCCCGGTAAAGTAGCGATCCGGCGGCGTACTGAGGTAAGCATAGGCGGCCACGCTCGCGCTCATGAACAAAACAAGCAGCAAAAGCAAGGCGGCGAAGCGCCATTCGGCGGCGGCACGGGAATGGTTGGGCATATGGAAGATCCTTGATTCAGGATGAGGCAAACGCTACCAGCATAGTGTACATCACCATTTGGCGCTTGGCGATTACGCTGGAGGCTGCTATCGCACCACACACGCCTACCACGTTCACCATGCCGGTGGCGAGCGATAGGTGCGCGAGCGAGCGTGGTGCGCGTCAGTGCGCAAGTGCCACTCGTACGGGGTGAACTGCGCCTCGGCGAGCAGACGCGATAGCGGGTCGGCAGCATCAATGGCGAAAGTGTCAGCCACTGGGTCAAATCGGTAGGCGGTAGTCAAGCCACCAAGGCGGGCGCGAAACCAGAGTGAGCCGGGGCCGGGCAGGATGATCGCGCCTGTCCAAAGTTCGTCCCGCTGCCAGAGTGGATGGGCAGCGGATCGCATCGCTGCCCGCAGAAGCATGGTTTTACCATGGGCGAGCGTTATCGCCGCAGGGTTGGTTGCAGTGACCGTGATTGATCGGTGGGCGTAGGGCGTCTGGAATAGTTGGCGTTCGAGCCATGTCAGCAGGCGTGACGAGTTGTAGGCGCTGGCAAGGTAGAGCCCGCTTGGTGGCGTGCCAGTGGCCGGCCACTGACCGACAAATACGCCCAGTGTGATTTCACAAAAGGGTATGTTGGCCCAGCGTAAGGCGGGGGCCGCCAGCACCAGATAGGCCCGGCCAGCGTGGGGGGCTGGGGCCAATCCTACAGGTGCTAGGCGACGCTGCCAATAGGCAAGGTCGGCGCCGCCGTACAGCAGCACCTCCTGCACATGGTCAATCTCTGCGCTATAGCTTGATGCACTGGGGTCGTGAGGCGTACGCATCTTTTGCTCCGTTTCATACAAGCACACCAATCGTTTCGTCTGTTCGCTACAACCTATTTGCACCGCTGAGCAGACCACGCAGTGTGCGCCGCACAGATCGGCAAGCGTTGACAACCGCGTGATTCCATAGCGCACACAGAGTACATCAACGTTGCCCTTGCGCACAATGAGAATCTCGAACGCCCCCCAGCGATCATCGCTAGGTGACGTTTTCCAATTGGACAAGGTTCGTAACCAAGTTACGCTTTTTGCCGCTGCCGCTGCCGCGGCGGGGGCGCGGGGGCCTGGCCCCCGCAAAACCCCCATTCCGATGGGGTGGATGCGGAGGGGACAGGCCCTCCGCACTTTATAGCTTCCCAGTGAGCCTTACTCTACAGACCAACGTATTGCAAACGTACCAGCACTTCTGGTGGGGACGGCGGGAGTCGTTCACACCGGCGGTGTGAACGTCTCAGTTGTTCACACCATTATAGCAAGTAGGCGTGATTTAATGCCCTACCCATGAAGTGTGTGTTGACCGGGAAGTTCTCTTACAGCGAGAACTTCCCGGTAGTTGCTTGCAGGGATAGTCAAGCTGTTTTTGATATTCCCTGAAAGACATGTCCAGACGAGTAATGATGTTTTCGACAGTTAATCGTAATTGATATTTTTAGTGAATAAACACTCGAAAATATCAATAATATCGTTCTATTATGGTTATATTTTCAACCGATTCTATACAGGATTCGTCCAGTTACAGAGCGGCGACAGATGGGAAATCGCACTGCGCTGATCCTCAACGTCAATCTGAGTATAAATCTTCGTGGTATCAGCGCTCTTGTGGCCTAGAGCATGCTGGAGGGCCAACAGATCACGCGAATTACGATAAACCTGAGTAGCAAAGGTGTGGCGAAGCCGATGGGCACTGATGCGAAGGCCACGACGAAGCAACCAGCCGTCAAAGATCTTACCCACGTCTGCACTCGACATAGCCTTCTTCTTCTCGCTCGCTACAACCGTGTCTGTCTGAAGCTTACCTGCACAAGCTTCAGCCAACACGGGAAGTAGATCCTTGTGAATGGCAACGGCACGATCATCGCCTTTGGACTCACGCACATAGATCAAGCCTCCTACAAGGGAGATGTCAGACACTCGCAGCCGTCCCACTTCAGCTCGCCGTAGTCCGGCGTAATACATCAGATGGATAACCAGCCGATTGCGACGATGCCGCCAAAGGGCGTGGACATCTTCCGGTTCATCGGCAAGAATCTTCCAGAGATGCACTAACTCTGCTGGATTAAGGGGCTTCGGCGCAGGCCGACGCCGCTTCGGCCATGCAATATGAGCTGTCGGATCGCTCGTCATGTGGTTATGCCGAATCGCCCATAATGCGAAAGCACGAATAGAGACCAGGTGCTTCTCGACCGTTGAGGATTTGTTCCCTCGGTCCTCAATGCAGTAATCACGAAACTCCATCACGCTCATATCGCTGATCTCGGCAACATCTGCCGATCCATTGTTACGCAACCATACCTCGAAGCGTTTCAAACACGCTTCATAGCGTTGCACACCACTCGCTTGCTTTCCCTGTCCTCGACGATCACGCTTGAACGCATCCATGAGATCCGTAATGGTTGGCATAAATGCCTCCTTATGGAACTGGGATTTCCACTTCCACTGCGGATATTGACATATAAACCGACCTTGTGAAGTATTACACAAGTGTGTTAGCACGCTATGAAACGACGTGAGTGCCCCAAGCTTTCATGTCATCCAGTCCAGTATGAAAGGTCTATAAGAACGCTCATTCCATGCTTCCCCCCTGACACTGCGGCACACAGTGCCAGGGAGGGGTACGGCATCG
>RSAS01000152.1 GCA_003934145.1 Candidatus Viridilinea halotolerans
CCAATCACCTATCCGTGACTTGCCGAGCGAATGTTCTGTCCGCCCTTAAACCCAACGGTGGTGGGCGGGGGTTTCGGGGGGGGCTTCGCCCTCCCCGATCCCCTCCCCATCCAGAAGGATTTGCACATGCGCATTCTCGCGCTCTCCACATGGTGGCCCGAACCAGCCGACAATGGCTCGCGTATGCGCATTATGCACCTGCTCCGAGCGCTGTGTAGCCGCCATGAAGTCCACCTGCTCGCCTTTACCCAAGGGCCAAGTGAGGGCGTGCAGCGCACGGAACTGACGCAACTGTGTGCTTCGGTGCAAGCCTTTGCCCGCCCCGGTCGCCCCCTCACCAGCGCCGACCGTCTGAAGAGCCTCGTGGTGAACGAACCCGCTTCGGTGCGTGCCACCTGGAGTGCCCAATTTGCCCAAGCGGCGCAAGCCACCGCCGCTAGCCTGCGCACGGATGCGGTCGTGGCCATGGAGATCGATGTCGCGCCGTATGCGCGGTTGATCAAAGGCACAACGCGCATCCTTGAAGATCTCGAACTCAATTTTATGCTCCAGCAGCATCGTTTGCAACGCGCCCCCCACAAACGCCTGCGCTACCTGCTCACGGCGCTGAAACATCGCAGCTATGTCAAGCACATCCTGCGCGACTTCGCGGCGGTCACGGTGGTTTCAACGGATGAGGCCGCGTTGGCGCGCCAGATCGTTGGGGCGCAAGCGCTTACGGTGGCGGTGGTGCCCAACGGCGCTGATGTGGCGGGCAGTAGCCGGTACCACTACGCGCCCGACGCGGATACGCTGATCTACCCTGGCGCATTGGCCTACCATGCCAACCTAGATGCGGTACAATTCTTTCTACAAACCATGCATCCTCTGATCCGGCAAGTACGCCCACAAGCGACGCTCCGCGTTACCGGGCGCAATACCGCCGAGCAGCGCGCGGCGTTGATGCCACACGAGGGGGTAGAATTTACCGGCTATGTGGAAGATATTCGCGCCCTGATCGCACGCAGCAGCGTCGAGGTGGTCCCCTTGCGCCAAGGGAGCGGCACGCGCCTCAAGATTCTCGAAGCCCTCGCCGTGGGTGCACCCGTGGTCACGACCCGCAAAGGGATGGAGGGGCTCGCCCTCAAAGCGGGCGAACACCTGCTCGTTGCCGATACGCCCCAAGCGTTTGCTCGTGCTACGCTGGATCTGCTCGCCAGTGCGGCGTTGCGCCAGCGCCTAAGCGCCGCCGGACGCCAGGCGGTGGCCGAGCGCTACGACTGGAGCAAAATCGCGGCAGATTTTTGTGCTTTAGTCGAGGCGTGTGCCCAGAAAGGCTCGTAGGAGCACGGCGGTGCCGTACCCCTACCGTTGGCAGCCAAACAAATGGCATGAGAATGCGAGGGAACCAAGTTCCCTCGCGCACCCTTCCACGCGCCTCCCCGCTTCCCCGCTTCCCCGCCGCTCACACCATTGGTATCCCTATGACCCAACCCACGCCCGATCTCGCCATCATTCTGGTGAGTTGGAACACCCGCACCATGCTCCTCGCCTGCCTCGCGGCACTGCCCGCTGCCCTCAGCGATCTCGACGCTGAAATCTGGGTCGTAGACAATGGCTCCCACGATGGCAGTGTGGCAGCGGTGGCGCACCACTTTCCGGCGGTGCATATCATCGCCAACGCCGAGAATCGCGGCTTTGCCGCCGCCAACAACCAAGCACTGCAGGCGAGTAGCGGACGTTACGCCCTGCTGCTTAACAGCGACACCATCCCTTACCCAGGGAGCATTGCGCAGCTCGTGCGTTTTGCCGATAGCCAGCCGCGCGCCGGCCTCGTGGGTGGCCTCCTGCTCAATCCGGACGGCTCGTTCCAATATTCCTTCGCCAATTTCCCCTCACTGAGCAGCGAAATCCTCAGTGCCAGCGGCCTCGGCGAGCGACTCATCTTTCGCGGCTTTCCCAGCTACCCGCCGCAGCGCAGCCAACACACCCGCCAAGTAGACGTTATTCCTGGTGCCTGCATGCTCGCCCGGCGCAGCGCCTTCAGCGAGGTAGGCATGCTCGACGAAGCATACTTTATGTATAGCGAAGAACCCGACTGGTGCCTGCGTATGCAACGGGCGGGCTGGCAGATCTGGTACGTTCCTGCGGCACGCATTATGCACTACGGCGGCGAGAGTACGCGCCAAGTCAAGGTCGCCATGGTCGAAGCACTCTACCGCAGCAAGGTGCGTTTTTTCCGCAAACACTACCGGCGCTTATATGCTACGATCTTTTGTACCAGCCTCTGGAAAATCCTCTGGCTCCGCTGGATCGTGCGCAGCAGCATCTTGCGCCAGCACATCGGCCCGCCCATGGGCTGGCGCAAGCTTTGGGGCGAAGCCATCAAATAGACGAGGCCGACCTCGCCCCCTCTTCTCAAGATGCTTTACTCAGGTGCTTTCACCCCCAACACAATCCGACTCCCACGCGGCACCCATTCGTCATTGAGCAGGCCGCGCCCCCCCTCGATCTGGGCACTGACCACGGCGTTGTCACGGAAGCGGTCGTAGTCAATTAGGCGATCACGGCCTTGGAAGTCCACATAGACGAGCGCTAAGCCAGCGGTGCGCTCTAGAATCTGTTCCGCCTCTTCGCGTTGCAAGCCAATGATCTCGGGGAAGCGCACCACATCGCCCAGGCTGACGATAATGATCACCACTTGGCCTTCGGGGACGCGCAAGCCGGGGCTGGGTTGTTGGCGGATGACAAAGCCCGCATCTACGGTGCCGCTCGGTTCGTTGACAATCTCCACCGGGAAGCCTGCCGCCTCTAAGCGCTGCTGAGCGATGTTGCTCTGGATGCGGCTCACATCGGGCAGATCAACGACGCGCGGCCCGAGACTCACGGTGTAGGTGACATGGCTCCCTAGTTCTAAGGCACTGCCCGGTGCTACTTCTTGGCTCATGACTTGGTTGATCGCTACCGATGAATCGTGGGCATCGATTCTGATCGGGCGCAACTGTAACTGCCGCAGTTGTGTATCGGCGGCTTGGTTGTTTAGCCCGCTGAGATCGGGCACCACCGCTGTTACTGGGGTTGGCGTCGGCGTCGGCGTCGGCGTGAACGTGGGCGTCGGCTCGCCGGGGGGCAATGTCTCCGTAGGCCGCGTGGGCGAAACACCACCGCCGCCGCTGCCGGCAAAAAGATCACTGAATGCGCCAGTACTAAAGACAAAAACAAGAGCTAAAACACCAGCAAGAATAAACATACCAACCAGAAAGACTCCACAGCCTAGCCCCTCTTGGCGCGGGGCGCGCGCCGGGCCAGGGCGCGGTGGAATGGCCATGCGCCCCGTTGCGCTGCCGCCGCTCGGCGTGCGCGGTGGGGCAACTTGGGTGGCGCTAGGAACGGGCGCGGGCGCACTGGCGCGTGGCATGGCCTGGTTGACCAGCGTGGCTTGATTGGCCAGTTGGTCGTAGGTGTTAAGCAGACGCGCAAATTCGGCGGCATCCTGCGGGCGCTGACTGGCATCTTTGGCTAAGGCCCGCAATACCAGCGCCTCTAAGCCCAACGGGATGCTCGGATTCAGATGGCGCGGGGGCGTCGGTGGTTCACTAACATGTTTCATTGCCACCGCGACCGGATTTTCACCCGTAAACGGCAGGCGCCCGGTGAGCATTTCGTAGAGTACCACGCCCAGCGCGTAGACATCCGATTGGGGCAAGGCGGGACGCCCCTGCGCCTGTTCGGGCGAGAGATAGTCTACCGTTCCGAACGCCACCCCCGTCTCGGTCATTGCCGTCGAAAGGTGACTCTTCGCAACCCCAAAATCGGTGACGTGCGCCTGGCCATCGGGAGTGACAATCACATTTTGGGGCTTCACATCGCGGTGAACCATTCCAGCACGATGGGCCGCGTGCAGGCCGCGTGCAATCTGCTCGGCCAGATGCACCGCCCGATCGATGGCCAGCGGCGCTTCACGGTTGATAATCGCTTTGAGATCGGTGCCCTCCACATACTCCATCACAATGTAGTGGACGTCACCATCTTGCCCAACATCAAAAATATCAACAATATTGGGATGAGCCAGCATCGCCGCAGCTTGCGCCTCGTGGCGGAAGCGCTCTAGAAAATCAGGCTCCTGGAGGTAATGGCTATGCGGAATTTTGATCGCTACGCGCCGGTTAAGTCGCAGGTCACGCCCCAGATAGATGCGTGCCATACCACCTTCGCCAATTTTGCGTTCGAGTTCATAGCGATTGTCTAAAACTTTTTTTTGCATAAAGTAGTCCTATTTTTTTGTTCCGTTTTGGCGACTTCGTCGCCAAAACGGAACAAAAAAGTTTGGGTGCGACCAAAATCTGTGGGGCTGCGCCCCACACCCCGCCGGACGGGGAGAGAATGCGAGGGCGCCTAGTTCCCTCGCCCACTCTTCCTACAAGTTTTGGCCACACCCAAAAAGTTTTGCGGGGCGGCGAAGCCGCCCCCGAACCCCCGCCAGAAGGCATACTAACCCCATTATACCATTGCGGCTTTGGCGCGGGCTATGCGGATCGGGCGGCGATGCGACTGCGCACGGCGGCTACGAAGAAGCCGAAGGCCTCGATGCGCAATGCCACGCAGAGCAGGGCGTAGACGCTGGCACCTACACTGCCCGCAAGCATCACAATGGCCCAGGGAGCAAGCTCGCTGCCCAGCCAGTCCAATGCTCCCACTACGAGCGCCATAATGCCCGACGCAATCAGCCCCTTGCGCATGGCTTCGCCTAAACGCAATCCCTCCAACGGCACGCTGCGCGTCAGCAAGAGGTAGGTAATCAGCGCATGTCCAACCCATTGGGCTGAATTGCCCAACACAAGCGCGAGAAAACCCAGATCGCTCAGCCAAAGGAGCGGCAGGGCAACCAAAAGGTAGACGCCAATGGCGGCCCCTTGGATCAGATTGGGGGTGAGCGTGTTCTTGCGGGCGTAGAAGGCGAAGATCAGCACCTGATCGAGCGCGGCAGCGGGCAGGCCGGGCAGGTAGAGCAGCAGCGCCACGGCGGTGGCGGCGCTATCGTCGGCGCTGAAGGCCCCGCGCTGAAAGACGAGGGCCACAATAGGTTCGGCCAGCACCGCAAGCCCCGCCGTGGCGGGCAGAATTAGCAGCAAGACCACCTTCAGCCCCATGGCCAACGTGGCGCGAAAGCTCATCTCATCGGCGCTGGCACTCTGGCGCGCGAGGGTGGGCAGCACAGCGAGCGCCACCGCCGAAGCCACGAGGCCGAGGGGCAACTGAATTAGCGTCGTCGCGTAGCGCATCGTGCTCAACGCTGCCTCAAAGCCAGCGGCGAGGCGGCGATCAATGAGCGTGCCCACCACCGAGAAGGCGATGCCCAAGGCCACGGGCGCATAGAGCCGCAGGATACGTTTTAGCGCCGGATGGGGTTGGCCCAGCGCAAGGCGCAGGCGCACGCCACGCAAGCCCGGCAGTTGCAGCGCCACTTGGCCCAGCGCCCCAAGTAACGCCCCGGCAGCGAGGCTATTGATGCCGAGTTGCTCATGCAGCAGAACTACCCCCAGCACCATGCCCAAGTTAAAGACCACCATGGTGAAGGCGGGCAGCAAAAAGCGTTGTTGGGCGTGAAGTACCGCCGTCGCCAGCCCCGACAAACCCATCAGCAAGACGGCGGGCATCAGCCAGCGCACCAGCGGGGTGGCCAGGGTGCGCAATTCCGCCTGATCAGGACCAGCCAGCGCCGCAATGAGCAACGGCGCATGCCAGACCGCCAGGGCTGTCAGCGCCGTGAGCGCGGCAAGGGCCAGGCTCAATACGCCCGAAACGAGCCGCCAAAACTCATCACGCTCGCCTTCGGCATACTCCGAAAAGATCGGCACCAACGCCGCGCTCACCGCACCCGCAATCAGCAGATCATAGATCGTACTGGGCACCGTCCATGCCAACTGAAAGGCATCCACCTCCACGCCACGGGCGAAGAAGTAGGCAATCGTCGGCTCACGAATAAAACCCACCAAGCGGCTGGCGATATTACCCAGCGCAATCAGCAGTGCCGCCACGGCCACCGAGCGCAGCGCGCTGTCTGGTTTGGTCATAGGAGTGAGGCGGGATGCGGAGAGGCGGAGACGCGGAGACGCGGAGAGGCGACGACATGGAGAACGCGGAGAGCGAAGTTTGGCAACTTCGCGCCCTTCACGGTTACAGGCATGCCGTGCATTGGAATTGGAACGGCACTGCCACTAATGGAGTCGCCCGACTCCTTCAATTCCCTGCCGATGCCGAGATCGTTTCGCCGGTAAACTGGCGCATGATGCGATTGAGCGCCTGCGATTCTACACCGAAAGTAGCTGGTTCAGGCAGATCAACGATTGAGCGTGAATCGATAGCATAGCGCAGAATATTTTCGCCATTGAAATTACGAGCGAAACCAGCAAGTTCGAGCATGTGGTTACGACTCAGATCGGTCTGCACATACCCACGCATCGAACGGGTATAGTTATCCAAACTCGTAAGTTGCGTAAGTAAACCACGCTCACGGATGCGATCAAAGATCGCCATGAGCACCTGTTGCTGGCGTTGATTGCGGCCAAAATCGCTATCGGCGTGGCGGGTACGCACATAGATCAGGGCACGTTCGGCATCAAGCATTTGCGATCCGGGCGCAAAGCGTACCTCAATCGTGCCGTAATCCTCTGTAGGATAGGCAGGGTCGTAAATCTCCGACGGCACATCTACGCGGATACCGCCAAGTTCATCAATCAGTGTCTCAAAGCCTTGAAAGTTGATCAGCATGAAGTAATCAACTTCAATGCCCAGCAAGCGCCCAATGGTAGATTTAGCCAGTGCGGCACCGCCACCTGGACCAAAGCGGGTCTCGCCAAGCGGGTAGGCCGCATTGACACGTCCGGCACCGCCGGTGGGGTAGTTCACCCAGAGATCGCGCGGGATGGAGAGCATACTGACTTGGCCGCGATCACGGTCAATGCGCACCAGAACGAGCGCATCGGTGCGGGTTGGTTCGACATCTCCGAGGCGCGCATCGGTGCCAAGCAGCAAAATGTTCAATATGGGCTGACTCAGCGGCGGCGGGGTAATGTCTACCGAGGGCGTATTCAGGCTTTGGGGCTGCGCCGTGGGCAAGGGGACGGAAGCATCCCTTATGGGGGGGCCTTGAAAGACGAGGTCTGGATGCTCGGTAGGAAGATCAAGCACCGCAGGGGTGACGATCATCGCATCAATATCAACCAGCGCCTGACGCCACTCATAACCAAGGCGCATTATACTTATGAATAATAGTAGGCTTACGCCAATGAAAGCGCCTACAAAGAGACGCCGGTATGGAAGCGGCATACCTCCGTATCTCCACATGATGATAAAGCGGGAACATTCTACACCTCAGTCACTATACCATAGGTTGTTACACGCCAACGTTGGTTTAGCTGAGATTGGGATGATACGATGCTGCGAGGACGCGCAGACGCGAGGATGCGCATCCCGCATCCTCGCGTCCTCGCCTCCTCAAATCACTATACCACCTCAAGCTCTTGGAGCTTGCTCTCGGGCACAATGCCATTGACCCAACCGCGGGCGGTGTAGTACTCGGCAAGCATTAGGTCGAGCTCGCAGACGTGGCCTTTGGAACCACCCAGGGTGGAGGGCTCTTTGGTGAAGCGTTCGGGGAGGTAGTCACTGCCCTCGCCAATCCCGGCGAGGTTGTTGAAGCGGCGTTCGAGATTGTAGATACGCTCGCCGGTGCGCAGCACGTCCTCGACGGTGAAGGGGACGCCGGTGTAGGCGGCGTACTGCTGGGCATACTCTTCGGCCCCCTCGGCGAAGGCGCTGAATTTGCAGAGGTCGAGGCTATCCGAGAAGGCGTGCAGATCCTGGAGCAACTTGGTAAGCTCGCCTTTGCCCTTCCACTCCAGCGGATCGGCCTTGAGCGGAATGACGCCCAACTCGACAGCGGGGGTGTAGGCGCGCAGGTGGCAGGCACCACGGTTGCTGGTGGCGTAGGCGATGCCCATGCCCTTCAGTCCACGCGGATCGTAGGCGGGAATGGCCTGACCCTTGACGGTCATCGAGAGTTCCGGGTGGCCGAAGTGTGCCGCGACACGGGCTGTGCCTTCAGCCAACACATCACCAACCCCCTCGCGCTGCGCAATCTTTGCGGCCCACTCGACCATGACCATCTTGTCACCCCAGGCAAGCGGCCCGCCGCCATTGGTGGCACCGCGTTGCGAGAGCTCCATGTAAACGGAAAAGACATTGCCGAGTTCAATCGGATCCATGCCGTAATCGTTACACTGGTCAATTAGTTTGGCGATGCTATTAATATCGCTATTATCGCAGTTGGCACCGAGGGCCCATGCGGGTTCATACTCAACGCTCTCCATGCGTAGCCCCTTCCACGGCCCCTCTTTGACCTCAACCTCCTTCTTGCAAGCGACCGGGCAGGCGTGGCAGGTAGGGTTATCTACGAGGATGTGTTCGTTGACATACTCACCGCTGATCAGCTCGGCGCGTTCGCCAAACGAGGTCAACTGGCTATTCTTGGCGGGGAGGGCGCCAATGGTGCTGGTGATATTCATGAGCACGTTGGTGCCATAGACGGAGAGACCGCCCTTGCGCGGCGAGGTGATGAATTGCTCGTCCATGATTGCGCCGAGCGCACGCTTATGGGCCGCCTTCCAAGCGTCGCGGTCGGCGGCCTTAGGGATCGCCTTCTCAGCCTTAATTACCAGCGCCTTGAGGTTCTTGCTACCCCCGACGGCCCCGGTGCCACCGCGACCGGCGGCGCGATCATTCTCGTTGACCCAACCAGCGTAGCGGATGAGGTTCTCGCCGGCGGGGCCAATGGCAAGGACACTGAGATCCTTCTCGCCGTAGCGCTCTTTGAAGACCGCCATGGTCGCATGAATGCCCTGGCCCCAGAGCTCGCCAGCCTTGCGGATTTCTAGCGTACCATTCTCGATGTAGAGATAGACCGGCTCGCTCGCTTTGCCCGTCACAATAATGCCATCGAAGCCAGCCCAGCGCAGTCGAGCCGCCGACCAACCGCCGATGTGGCTATCGGTGACGGTGCCCGTCAGGGGCGACTTGGTGACGACGGCTTGGCGTCCGCTCATATTGGCATCAGTGCCAGTGAGCGGGCCATTCATAAAGCAGAGCATATTCTCGGGGCTAAAGGGCTCCACCTCGGGGCCATTCTCGAGCAGATAGCGTACCCCCAAACCGCGTGCCCCAATGTAGAGACGGGCCCAATCTTCAGGAATGGGCCGATACTCCACCGTACCAGCGGTCAGATCAACATGAGCAATACAGTTTGCAAATCCTCCGAGCATACCATTCCTCCTTGGAATACCATTAGAAAACGACGACAATGTCGACTACAGTATATGATCACCGCCGTGACACCCAGGGATGTCCGGCGGTGAAGCGGTATGCAGAATCATGCGCAATAAGAAGCGCAATAACCAGACGAAACAGAATTCCTACTCCACCGGCTCCTTGCCGATCTTAAAGGCGCAGGTCTCAGAACCTTGGCCCATGCAGGTACACTGCTCGACAATGAAACGTTTGCCACCACTGGCCCAAGCTGCCGATTCCTCAAGAATACCGCGAGCGAGGAAGAAATTGGGGGCGGGATCGCGGCTGATACAGTTGGAGCACTGGGTAATGTGATACATAAAGTGCCCCTTGTCCTCTTTAATGTGAGGATTCAGGTCGGTAAAACGATCGAAGACCTGAGTCACCGCATTGAGGATGATCTTGAGTTTCATCGAGGGCGGCATCAACTTCATCGCGAGGTCCGAGACACTGAGGAGGGGGCCGAATTCACGCAAGCCCAAGTTGAAAGCAACTCGACCAGCGCGCATTTCAAGGCCGCGGGCGCCGCGCGGCCCGTACATCGTATGGAGAGCCTGCGACGTGGCAGCTTGAGCCTCAAAAGGGTAGCTGCGCTTAAAGTCACTGGGTGGGTAAGCGTCAATGTACTCCGGCAGGCCGGCGAGTCGCAGCACTGCCTTTACACCGTTGGCCCCCATTACCTCTTCGAGCGAGAGGCAGTAGAGGTGGCCGATTTTGTTCATGTAGGTCAGGCCGCGAAAATCTTCGATGCTGCTCATGTCCGTGCCTGCTCCTCAATCAAGCCGGGCCGCTGCCCGGACGCTGAGTCCTCTGTACGATACTACAACGTTTCGCAAAATTTTGCCATCCGTCTTTTTTTTCTTGCGCAGTGGCAGCTTCGCTGCCACTGCGCAAGAAAAAGGTGGGGTTTGGGGCTCGCCCCAAGAACGCAACAAATGAGTGGAGACTTCCCGCCTCTCGCATCACGCTTCCCGCATCTTCGCGTCACCGTTGGCGTAGTTCCCGCGCCCATGCGGCCTCCAGCGAACGTACTTCAACTACAATACCACAGACTACGAAATAGATTTCAGCGGCAGCAGCAGCGATGCGCTGATTGGCCCAACCGAGCAGGTCGCGGTAGAACCGTCCCAAGGGGTAGGCGGGAACGATGCCCATCCCCACTTCGTTGCTTACGACAACCAAACGTAGCTCATGCGCCTGAACGGTGGTAATGATCGCATTGATTTCACCTTCCAGTATGGGTTCGGGATCGTCCTCGTGAGCGAGGAGGAGGTTACTCACGAGCAGGGAAAGGCAATCAAGGAGGATGACGCTCTCTGGCGCAAAGGTGGCCAACGTTGCGGCGATGGCCTGTGGTTCCTCGATCGTAGCCCAACTGCCAGGACGTCGGGCCTGATGGCGGGCGATGCGTTCCTGCATTTCGTCATCGCGGGCGGCGGCGGTAGCGAGGTAGGTGACAGGGGCCCCTAGGCGTGCCGCATACTGCTCGGCCCAGGCACTCTTGCCACTACGCACACCGCCGGTGAAGAGAGTTATCACACTCATGCCTTAGCGGCGACCCCGGCTTCGCCGAAGGTTGCCATCTCATCAAGGATCTTGCAGGCTGCTTGGCAGAGCGCAATACCGAGGGCCGCTCCAGTGCCTTCACCAAGGCGTAAGTTGAGGTCGAGCAGCGGGTCGAGATCCAGGTGGCCAAAGACGGCTTGGTGGCCCTGTTCGACCGAGCGATGGGCGGCGATGAGATAGGGTTGGGCGGTAGGGGCGAGCGTACAGGCGATCATGGCGGCGGCACCGGAGATAAAGCCATCAACGACGACGGGCACGCGACGCGAGGCGGCGCCAAGCATGACACCAGCGAGGCCGCCGATCTCGAAGCCACCCACTTTGGCCAAGACATCGAGTCCATCCTGGGGATTGGGTTGATGACGGGCCAAGGCGCCACTGATCAAGTCCATTTTACGCTGTAAGGCGTGATTGTCCAACCCGGTACCGCGTCCGGTCACTTCGGCAGCAGGACGGCCACTGATGGCAGCGACAATCGCGCTGGAGGCGGTGGTATTGCCAATGCCCATGTCGCCGGTGGCGAGCATGTCCACACCGTGTGCAACCAGATCGTGAGCGACGGTGATGCCGACTTCGAGGGCTGCTTGGGCCTGTTCGCGGCTCATCGCGGGGGTCTGGCTAAAATCGGCGGTGCCATAGCCCAGTTTATGGACACGCAGATCGGGGTGGGGCGGGAGATCGCAAGCAACGCCGACGTCAACGACCACGACTTGCGCTCGGGCGTGGCGAGCCAGCACATTGATTGCCGCGCCACCCGCGAGGAAGTTGAGCACCATTTGAGGCGTCACCTCTGGTGGAAAGGCGCTCACCCCCTGGCGGGCAATGCCGTGGTCGGCAGCCATGACGACGACGGCGGGGTGGTTGATGCGCGGACGGGCTTGGCCCGTAATCGCGGCAAGCTGGATGGATACTTGCTCAAGGCGTCCCAGCGAACCTTGGGGTTTTGTCAGTTGATCCTGGCGCTCACGCGCTGCCGTGCGAGCGTTCTGGTCGGGCGGGCCAATCTGGGCGATAGTCGTAGCCAACAGGCTCATGGTTGCTCCTCGGATTCAATATCAACGATATGGGCTTCAAAGATATTCATTGCGGCACGCACCAATTCATCTTGGCGCGCCTCACGGATCTGGCCACGGAGATCGCGTTCGCGTGCGTCCGTACGGGCTTCAATGGTGCAACGGACGGCATAATTTCCGCCCAGGTAGCGTTTGAGTACCTGCTCGATGATCTGGCGGTTCGGCAGCTTCTCGATATTATCTTTATGGAAAGGCGAGGTAGCTAAGAGGATAACCGTATTTCCTTCGACATCAAACGGACGTGCGCCATGGAGCAGCGCCTGCACCGAAGGGCTACGCGGGCGCACATCGCGCTTAATCTCTTCCCAATGGGCTTCAACCAACTCGAGCGCCGAGAAATCGGCATTCGCGGCGGCAGCCAACTCAGGCGAGTGCGACGGCAACGGAGGCGGGGGCGGGGGCGGGGGCAAAGGCAGAGACGGGGTGCTGCCCGTGGCGGGGGGCGTAACTACAGGCGGCGGTGCTGTTGTTTCAGCCAAACCCTCCGTGCGCGGAGAGGGCGGCGCACTTTCAGCGCTTGATACTCTCTCCTCTGTTCTCGGTTCTCTGTTCTCGGTTCTCTGCTCTCTGCTCTCGACACGCGGCGGCGATGGCGGTGGGGGCACAGGGGCAACACGCGGGGGAACGCTGGCGGTTCTCGGTTCTCGGTTCTCGGTTCCCTGCCCTCTGCTCCCTGCTCTCGGTTCTCGGTTCCCGGTTCTCGGTTCTCTGCTCTCGGTTCTTGCTATCGGCAGCTCCGTCACCAGGGCCTCGACCACGGCCAGTTCAAGCGGCAGGTGGCCGTAGGGGCTGGTGCGGAGTTGGTAATCGAGGCCGCTGAAGAGTTTAATCCAGTGGAGCAGACGAGGGACTTCGGCGCGGGTAGCCCAGGAGGCGAGAATTTCCTGCTCGTCGGCGCCAAGCTCGGCGCGGGCCTGTTCACCGGCGGCCATAAGCAGCAGGAGGCTCCGTAAGCGCTCCACGAGGTCGCGGGTGAACTGCCGCACATCGGCCCCTTGGTCGGCCACGCCCCCCACGGCGTGCAGCGCAGCGGCGGCATCGTCGGCGAGCAGGGCTTCGATCAGAGCAAAAACCTCTGCGGCGGCAGTCATACCGAGCAGACTATGCACCTGTTCAAGCGTAATCGCGCCACTCGTAAAGGATGCCAACTGTTCAAGCACACTGAGCGCATCGCGCATACTGCCCGTAGCGGAACGGGCAATCGCTTCGGGTGCGCCTTCGGCGAGGGTCAAGCCTTCGGCCTCGGCAATGCGACGCAGGTGGGATGCAGTGCTGGCGACACCGTGGCGGGTAAAGGTGAAGCGCTGGCAACGCGAAAGGATAGTTGCGGGAACCTTATGCACCTCAGTGGTGGCCAGAATAAAGATTGCGTGATCGGGTGGCTCTTCGAGCGTCTTGAGCAGCGCATTAAAGGCTGCCGTCGAGAGCATATGGGTCTCGTCAATCACATAGACCTTCGAGCGCAGTTCGGCGGGGCGAAACTGGACGCGCTCGATCAATTCACGAGCGTCATCTACCGATGTGTTGGACGCGGCGTCCATTTCGATCACGTCTACAGCGCGACCTTCGGCGATGGAGGTACAAGCGGTGCACTGACCACACGGTCGCTGGGTGGGATCGGAGGCAAGGCAATTGACTGCCTTAGCGAGAAGGCGGGCCATACTGGTTTTGCCCACCCCACGCGGCCCAGTGAAGAGGTAGGCATGCGCGACGCGCTCTTCAACGATCGCATTACGCAGTGTCTGGACGACATGCTCTTGGCCGACCAGTTCAGCAAAGGTTTGTGAACGCCATTTGCGGTAGAGCGACTGCGAGGCCATGCCTGTCTCTCCGATCCGTTAGGTTGCTAAATTATACCACTTACTTTGCTTGTTCTTGTTTAGCGTCTGTACCTATGGTAGAGTGTCTGGTAGCGTTTTACTTGGGGGCTTATGTCCCATGCGCATTGCGTTACGGGGCCTGCGGCCCCTAAAACCCCACCGGACTGGGGGGGGGTGTGGGGGGCATGCCCCAGTACGTTTCAAATAAGACCTCACAGGTCTGCTCTTCTGCACTGGAACGCCATCAG
>RSAS01000361.1 GCA_003934145.1 Candidatus Viridilinea halotolerans
ATTTTCGGGGGCCAGGCCCCCGCACCCCCGCCGAACGGGGGGATTTTCGGGGGCCAGGCCCACGAACCCCCGCCGAACGGGGGGATTTTTGGGGGCCAGGCCCACGCACCTCCGCCGGACGGGTGTTTTTTCGGGGGCCAGGCCCACGAACCTCCGCCGGACGGGTGTTTTTTCGGGGGCCAGGCCCACGCACCCCCGCCGAACGGGGGGATTTTTGGGGGCCTGGCCCCCGCACCCCCGCCGAACGGGGGGATTTTCGGGGGCCAGGCCCCCGCGCCCCCGCCGAACGGGGGGATTTTCGGGGGCCAGGCCCCCGCACCCCCGCCGAACGGGGGGATTTTCGGGGGCCTGGCCCCCGCACCCCCGCCGAACGGGGGGATTTTCGGGGGCCTGGCCCCCGCGCCCCCGCCGAACGGGGGGATTTTTGGGGGCCTGGCCCCCGCACCCCTACAGCGGGCATTGACGAGCGTCGTCTTCAGATAAAATCTTTATGTTTGATAAACTCATCAGCGTCGTCGCCCACTACGAGGAGCTTGGCGAACTGCTCGCGAGCCCCGCAGTGGTCGGCAATTTGGCGTTACTGCAACAGTATGCCCGTGAGCAGCGCGAGCTTGAGGCGTTGGTGGCGGCCTATCGTAGCTACCAGCAGGCTCAGGCTGCGCTGGCTGAGGCCCAAGTCCTCTTTAATGAGAGTGATGATGCCGAGTTGCGGGGGTTGGCCCAAGAGGAGATCGAGAGCCAACGGGCCGAACTTGAGCGTCTCGAGAGTGAGATTCGCCTGCTGCTGCTGCCGCGCGATCCCAATGATGCGAAGGATGTAATCATTGAGATTCGTCAGGGTGAAGGTGGCGATGAGGCGGCACTCTTTGCCGCCGACCTCTACCGCATGTATACGCGTTACGCCGAAATACGGGGTTGGCGTGTTGAAGTTGATTCTAGTACTGAAAATGGGCCTGGTGGCTTAAAAGAGATTGTCTTTGAAATTCGTGGCGAAGGCGCCTACAGTGTGTTGAAGTATGAAGGTGGCGTGCATCGTGTGCAGCGTGTACCCGCGACCGAAGCGCGCGGGCGCATTCATACCTCGACGGCAACGGTTGCGGTGCTGCCCGAAGTTGAGCCAACCGCAGTTGAGATTAAAAACGAAGATGTGCGCACCGATGTCTTCCGTGCCGGCGGCCATGGTGGTCAGGGTGTCAATACCACCGACTCCGCCGTGCGCGTCGTCTACAAGGGCGGCACACCGGAAGAGATTGTCGTCACCTGTCAAGATGGCCGCTCGCAGATTAAGAATCGTGAGAAGGCCATGGGGGTATTGCGCGCCAAGCTCTATGCGCGCGAGCAGGAGAAACAGGATCGTGAACTCAGCTCCTCGCGGCTGGCCCAAGTTGGCACCGGCGAACGGGCGGAGAAGATACGCACCTACAACTTTCCCCAAGACCGCGTCACCGACCATCGTCTCGGTCAGAACTTCTCTAATCTCCCTGGCCTGCTTGATGGTAACTTGCAGAAGTTGATTGATGCCCTGACTGTCCACGACAATGCCGAGCGGCTACGCGAATCGGGCATTGGGTGATTTTTTTGTGGCGGATTGGCGGCGTAGCCGCCAATCCGCCACAAGAGCAGGTTTGCGGGGGAGGCGCATTGCCTCCCCCGCCCCGCGCACCACCCCGCCGTTGCTGCGGCGAACCTTCGTAACTCGGTTACGAAACCCACGAGGATTGCCGTGTTGAACCCACAACTTGAGCAGTTCATCACGCGGATGCCCAAGGTCGAGCTCCATCTGCACCTTGAGGGGACGATCTCCCCGCGCACGATCCTCATGCTCGCCCGGCGCAATGGGATCAGTTTGCCCGCCAATGATGAGGCGGGCATCGCCGATCTCTTCCGCTACCGTGACTTCGGCGAATTCCTCAGTGTCTTTATGGCGCTCGCCCAAGCGATCGTGAGTGGCGACGATTTTGCGCAACTGGCCTACGAGTTGGGGCTTGATCTTGCCAGTCAGCAGGTGCGCTACGCTGAGGTGATGATTTCGCCGATGCAATACCGTAAGCGGGGCATGGATCTGCGTGAGGTGATTGCGGGAACCCAGGCCGGCTTTGCCCGCGCCGGGCGTGAAACGGGCTTGCGTGTGGGGCTGGCGCTCGATTATGGGCGTCAGTATGGGCCGGATGATGCTTGGGCGGTGCTTGAGGTGGCCAGTGCCTGCCGCGACATCGGTGTCGTTGGGTGGTCGATTGGCGGCAATGAGATTGGCCACCCTCCGGAACCCTTCGCCCCTATTTTCGCCGCCGCCCGCGCCGCTGGCCTCGGCCTGATGGCCCACGCCGGTGAGGTCGTTGGCCCGCCAAGCGTCTGGGGGGCGATAGACCACCTTGGCGCCACCCGCCTCGGCCATGGCATTCGCAGCATTGACGATCCCGCGCTGCTCGCCACACTCCGCGAGCGCCAGATCGTGCTTGATGTCTGCCCCAGTAGCAACCTGCTCACCGGCGCGGTGAGCGACTGGGCCAGCCATCCGCTACGTCAACTCTTCGCGGCGGGGGTGCCGGTGACCATCAACTCCGACGATCCGACCTTCTTTGCGACGACCCTCACCGACGAGTATCGCCGCGTGGTACAGTACCTCGGCTTCAGCGTGGACGATTTGTGCGCCACCCTACAGACCGCCGCCGCCGCCGCGTTTCTCGCGCCGGAAGAGCGCCACGCCCTCGGCCAGCAGCTCACCAGCGAGATTGCAGCGCTGCGCACTGAGCTGGGCGTGTAGGGGCGGCGAAGCCGCCAAAACGAAAGAAAGAAGAGGGTTTGGGGCGCAGCCCCAAC
>RSAS01000650.1 GCA_003934145.1 Candidatus Viridilinea halotolerans
CCCCCGAACCCCCACCGGAGGGGGGATTTCGCGGGGGCCATGCCCCCGAACCCCCGCCGCACGGCTTCGCCGCCGCGACTACTTAAACATGCGCATAATATCCTGAGGGTCGATCCCCCCTTGGCCGCCTTTGCCCCGCCGTCCGCCTTTGCCCCCGCCCTTGCCGCCCGCCATCTGCTTCATCATGCGCTGCATCTGCTGGAATTGTTTGATGAGTTGGGCTACATCCTGTTCCGCGTTGCCGCTACCACGAGCGATGCGGGCGCGACGGCTATTCTTGATAATCTCGGGGTGGCGTCGTTCTAGGACGGTCATGGAGGAGATCATGGCCTCAATACGGCCCAATTGGCGCTCGTCAATCAGATCCTCTTGACGGGCGAGTTGGCCGAGGCCGGGGATCATCTTCAGAATCTCCTGGAGCGGGCCGAGTTTACGCATCTGGCGCATCGAATTGAGGAAATCCTCGAAATCGAATTTACCCTTACGCAGCTTCTTCTCCATGGCCTTGGCCTGATCAGCGTCGTAGAGCTGTTCGGCCTTCTCGATCAGCGAGAGCACGTCGCCCATGCCGAGAATACGCGAAGCGAGGCGGTCGGGATAGAAGGGTTCGAGGGTGTTGGTGTCGATCTTCTCGCCGGTAGAGAGGAACTTGATGGGAACACCAGTAACGGAGCGCACGGAGAGAGCGGCCCCACCGCGGGCATCGCCGTCCATCTTGGACATCACCAAGCCGGTAAGTTTGAGGCGCTGGTTGAAGGTATCAGCGACACGCACTGCTTCCTGGCCGGTCATCGCATCCACCACAAGCAGGCGCTCGGTGGGCTGGACACGCGTTTCGATCTGATCGAGCTCCTCCATGAGCGGTTCGTCGATCTGGAGGCGGCCAGCGGTATCCACGATCACCACGTTGACCATTTCGCGCTTGGCCTGCTCGACGGCATTGGCCGCGATGTCGGGCGGGCGGGCGCCAGTGCCCTCGCTGTAGACGGGGACGTTAATCTGGCGACCCAGCGTCTGGAGTTGGGTGATCGCCGCCGGGCGATAGACGTCACATGCGGCCAGCATCACCTTACGGCCCTTTTTGCGCAGATGGAGCGCCAACTTGGCGGCGAGGGTGGTTTTGCCCGTGCCTTGCAGGCCAACGAGCATAATCACCGTCGGGCCCGGGCGCGCTTCTTGCAGCGGGGCGTTATCCACCCCCAAGAGGTTAATCAACTCTTGGTGAACAATTTTAACCACCTGCTGATCAGGGGTCAGGCTCTTGGTTACCTCTTCGCCGATAGCCTGTTCGGTAACGGTGGTGACGAAATCCTTAACAACCTTATAGTTGACATCGGCCTCAAGCAGAGCGAGGCGCACCATCTTCATGGCCTCACGGACATCACTCTCATCGAGGCGGCCTTTGGCCCCAAGCTTTTGGAACGCCGCCTGGAGGCGGTCGGAGAGACTTTCAAACATTGGTACTCGCTTCGCGTGTAGGGTTACACCCTTGGTGGGGGTGCGGGGGCGGCGAAGCCGCCCCCGTAAAGCTTTTTTTGTGGCTGTTTGGCGGCGAAGCCGCCAAACAGCCACAAAAATGGGGAAAGAACATTGTGGTCATTGTAGCGTTGAAGTAGGGGAGCGTCAACCGAAAATGGTACTGCGCCACGCCCCCATACCCCATACCCTACACATCATAGCGCCGCAACCAGCGCGCCACTGCGATACCGACCACCAACAGCACAACCGATGCAGCCAGCGTCCAGGGGTTGATCGTACTGGCTTGGAAGTTACCCGCGAGGATGTCGTCGATGTCGAGGGCGGCCCCAGCGAGAACAAAAGAGAAGGTACCGGGGAGCGCACCGAGGAAGGTAGCGAGCAGAAAGGGCCGGAAGGGGACGCGCAGAAAACCGGCGAGGTAATTGACAATATCGTAGGGGATGTAGATCATGCGCATGAAGAGGATGGTAGGGAAAGCGTTGGCCCACAGGCGCACCGTGTAGCGCTTGACGACGCGCGCCGTGGGGCCGTTTTGGGCGCTGCTGGGGAGCATGCCATGGCCAAAGGCGCGCCCAAAGAGGTAGGCGAGGCTGGCCGACATGTTGGAACCCAATACGGCGAAGAACATGCCCCACGCCGTACCCCAGAGCGAGCCGCCGAGGATGGTGAGTACGCCCGCCGGGAAGAAGGTTAGCGGGCGCAGACTATAAATGATTAGGTAGAAGAGTGGCCCCAGTGGGCCGCGCAGCAGGTATACGACATCATTTGCCACCTGCTGCGGGCCACTGGCTGTCAGTAGCGCATAGGCTACCACCATGCACCCCAAGCCTAGCCAAATCAGCGCCGCCACGAAAGCCTGCCAGTGGCGCACGAGGAGGTTGGGATGTTGCGGAGCAGGATGGGGCGTTGGAGTCTCTAGCATGGGTAATCCACCTCCACAGGTAGGATACAGCGCGGTGTAAAGCTGAAAGCCCCTTTCTGAATAAAGTATACCAGACAACGAAGCGCAACCTCGAAAAACGGTACCCCTGCTCGCAGCAGAAAAAGTTACCCTTGTCAAAATGTTAGCCCATAGCTATAATTCCACAGAGGAATTGCCACCACGAGCGCAGAAATAGCTGTGTAACACAACGTCCTGTTGCGCGCAACGACCTGTGTGGTAACGCTACAACCGGCACTACAGTTGCCAGGAGGTCAATGATGGGTCTTTTTGATTTTCTCTTTGGACGTAAGCCCGAACAGCCCCACCGCTCGGCGGCGCACGAGCGTCTCTCGTTTGGCGAGGGGCCGATGCGCTTGGGTGGCCGCCCGGCACGCGATGAAAACGAGTTGGCGTTGGA